>NZ_AP028908.1:4200000-4500000 GCF_037076465.1 Pectobacterium araliae
GTGCTGTGCGGCCCTTCCGGGTCGGGGAAATCGACCACCATACGCTGCATTAATCATCTTGAAGAACATCAGGCAGGGCGGATTGTCGTTGATGGTATCGAAGTGAATAATGATTTACGCAACATCGAAAAAATTCGTACTGAAGTTGGCATGGTTTTCCAACACTTCAATCTTTTCCCACACTTAACCGTATTGCAGAACTGCACGCTGGCACCATGCTGGGTGCGCCATACACCGAAAAAAGAAGCGGAAGAGTTGGCAATGCACTATCTGGAACGGGTGCGTATTGCCGCACATGCGCATAAATTTCCGGGGCAGTTGTCTGGAGGCCAACAACAACGCGTGGCCATCGCGCGTTCGCTGTGCATGAAGCCCAAGATTATGCTGTTCGACGAACCGACGTCCGCCCTGGACCCTGAGATGGTGAAAGAAGTGTTAGATACTATGCTGGGGCTGGCTCAGGATGGGATGACGATGCTGTGCGTAACGCATGAGATGGGGTTCGCGAGAACTGTCGCTGACCGGGTGATCTTTATGGATCAGGGGGAGATTGTAGAACAAGCGCCACCGGATATTTTCTTCTCCAGCCCTCGTTCAGAACGCACGCAGGCATTTCTTTCACAAATACTGCACTAATCCAAAGTAGCCTGCCTGCATGCTTAGGCGGGTTTTCCCCAACATCACCATGATGAGGGATCTCGCAGCTCGCGTTATCACATAACTAACGCGAACTGAATAAAGCAGGAAGGTTTCTGCATCCTAAAAAACATCCTCATCTTCCATAACTGTCAGGTTATCTGCCGGATACGCCGCAATAAATGCACAGCGAGCAAATATATTGGGTACGAATCGCCCATCTCTCAACGCAACGCATAGCAAAAAGCCCCTGTCTTTCGACAGGGGCTTTCCACGTGTTTGATGCCTGGCAGTTCCCTACTCTCACATGGGGAGACCCCACACTACCATCGGCGCTACGGCGTTTCACTGCTGAGTTCGGCATGGGGTCAGGTGGGACCACCGCGCTATCGCCGCCAGGCAAATTCTGTTTCATTCCAACCGTTATGCTTCGCTCTCGCTCTCGCACAACCATCAGAACCAATCCTAAAACAAGCTAAATATCAAAACATGTCTCTATGAGTCATCATCACTCAAAACACCTTCGGTGTTGTAAGGTTAAGCCTCTCGGGTCATTAGTACTGGTTAGCTCAACGTATCGCTACGCTTACACACCCAGCCTATCTACGTCGTCGTCTTCAACGGCCCTTCAGGGGCATCAAGTGCCCAGGGAAGACTCATCTCGAGGCAAGTTTCCCGCTTAGATGCTTTCAGCGGTTATCTCTTCCGCACTTAGCTACCGGGCAATGCAATTGGCATCACAACCCGTACACCAGTGGTGCGTTCACTCCGGTCCTCTCGTACTAGGAGCAACCCCTCTCAATCTTCCAACGCCCACGGCAGATAGGGACCGAACTGTCTCACGACGTTCTAAACCCAGCTCGCGTACCACTTTAAATGGCGAACAGCCATACCCTTGGGACCTACTTCAGCCCCAGGATGTGATGAGCCGACATCGAGGTGCCAAACACCGCCGTCGATATGAACTCTTGGGCGGTATCAGCCTGTTATCCCCGGAGTACCTTTTATCCGTTGAGCGATGGCCCTTCCATTCAGAACCACCGGATCACTAAGACCTGCTTTCGCACCTGCTCGAGCTGTCACTCTCGCAGTCAAGCTAGCTTATGCCTTTGCACTAACCTCCTGATGTCCGACCAGGATTAGCTAACCTTCGTGCTCCTCCGTTACGCTTTGGGAGGAGACCGCCCCAGTCAAACTACCCACCAGACACTGTCCGCAACCCCGATTAGGGGCCCACGTTAGAACATCAAACATTAAAGGGTGGTATTTCAAGGTCGGCTCCATGCAGACTGGCGTCCACACTTCAAAGCCTCCCACCTATCCTACACATCAAGGCTCAAGGTTCAGTGTCAAGCTATAGTAAAGGTTCACGGGGTCTTTCCGTCTTGCCGCGGGTACACTGCATCTTCACAGCGAGTTCAATTTCACTGAGTCTCGGGTGGAGACAGCCTGGCCATCATTACGCCATTCGTGCAGGTCGGAACTTACCCGACAAGGAATTTCGCTACCTTAGGACCGTTATAGTTACGGCCGCCGTTTACCGGGGCTTCGATCAAGAGCTTCGCCTTGCGGCTGACCCCATCAATTAACCTTCCGGCACCGGGCAGGCGTCACACCGTATACGTCCACTTTCGTGTTTGCACAGTGCTGTGTTTTTATTAAACAGTTGCAGCCAGCTGGTATCTGCGACTGGCTTCAGCTCCATCCGCAAGGGACTTCACCTACGCGCCAGCGTGCCTTCTCCCGAAGTTACGGCACCATTTTGCCTAGTTCCTTCACCCGAGTTCTCTCAAGCGCCTGAGTATTCTCTACCTGACCACCTGTGTCGGTTTGGGGTACGATTTGATGTTACCTGGAGCTTAGAGGCTTTTCCTGGAAGCGTAGCATTGGTTACTTCATCACCGTAGTGACTCGTCATCACGCCTCAGTGTTAACGATGACCCGGATTTACCTAAGTCACCCACCTTCACGCTTAAACCGGGACAACCGTCGCCCGGATAACCTAGCTTTCTCCGTCCCCCCTTCGCAGTAACACCCAGTACAGGAATATTAACCTGTTTCCCATCGACTACGCTTTTCAGCCTCGCCTTAGGGGTCGACTCACCCTGCCCCGATTAACGTTGGACAGGAACCCTTGGTCTTCCGGCGTGCGGGTTTTTCACCCGCATTATCGTTACTTATGTCAGCATTCGCACTTCTGATACCTCCAGCAGCCCTCACAGGCCACCTTCGACGGCTTACAGAACGCTCCCCTACCCAACAACGCCTAAGCGTCGCTGCCGCAGCTTCGGTGCATGGTTTAGCCCCGTTACATCTTCCGCGCAGGCCGACTCGACCAGTGAGCTATTACGCTTTCTTTAAATGATGGCTGCTTCTAAGCCAACATCCTGGCTGTCTATGCCTTCCCACATCGTTTCCCACTTAACCATGACTTTGGGACCTTAGCTGGCGGTCTGGGTTGTTTCCCTCTTCACGACGAACGTTAGCACCCGCCGTGTGTCTCCCGTGATAACATTCTTCGGTATTCGTAGTTTGCATCGGGTTGGTAAGTCGGGATGACCCCCTAGCCGAAACAGTGCTCTACCCCCGAAGATGAGTTCACGAGGCGCTACCTAAATAGCTTTCGGGGAGAACCAGCTATCTCCCGGTTTGATTGGCCTTTCACCCCCAGCCACAAGTCATCCGCTAATTTTTCAACATTAGTCGGTTCGGTCCTCCAGTTAGTGTTACCCAACCTTCAACCTGCCCATGGCTAGATCACCGGGTTTCGGGTCTATACCCTGCAACTTAACGCCCAGTTAAGACTCGGTTTCCCTGCGGCTCCCCTATTCGGTTAACCTTGCTACAGAATATAAGTCGCTGACCCATTATACAAAAGGTACGCAGTCACCTAACGAGTAGGCTCCCACTGCTTGTACGTACACGGTTTCAGGTTCTATTTCACTCCCCTCGCCGGGGTTCTTTTCGCCTTTCCCTCACGGTACTGGTTCACTATCGGTCAGTCAGGAGTATTTAGCCTTGGAGGATGGTCCCCCCATATTCAGACAGGATGTCACGTGTCCCGCCCTACTCATCGAACTCACAACTTGTGCATTTTTGTGTACGGGACTATCACCCTTTACTGTGCGACTTTCCAGACGCTTCCACTAACACACAAACTGATTCTGGTTCTGGGCTCCTCCCCGTTCGCTCGCCGCTACTGGGGGAATCTCGGTTGATTTCTTTTCCTCGGGGTACTGAGATGTTTCAGTTCCCCCGGTTCGCCTCATTAACCTATGTATTCAGTTAATGATAGTGTGTCGAAACACACTGGGTTTCCCCATTCGGGTATCGTCGGGTATTACGCTTCATATCAGCTTACCGACGCTTATCGCAGATTAGCACGCCCTTCATCGCCTCTGACTGCCTAGGCATCCACCGTGTACGCTTAGTCGCTTAACCTCACAACCCGAAGGTGTCTTTGAGTAATCAAAGTCACGTATCGCGCTGCGATTATTTGAGAGACTCATTGACAGACTGATTCACCATTGACACCCGCAGGTATCAATGTTCATTCAGCTGTCATGTTTCAATTTTCAGCTTGTTCCAGATTGTTAAAGAGCAATATCGTAAACATGACTCCGAAGAATCATCTTTAAGATATTCATGATAATGTCTTTCACTCATTATCGGATTGGCGTCCCCAAGGGGATTCGAACCCCTGTTACAGCCGTGAAAGGGCAGTGTCCTAGGCCTCTAGACGATGGGGACACGAAAAATCCGTACCGGATCATAAACCCGGCACTCTCGCGTCAGCATGAGTTTACACTCATCGCATCAACAGGTGCGCTTGCTCAGTATTTTCATCAGACAATCTGTGTGAGCACTTCACTCAACGCACATCTTTTTGGTAAGGAGGTGATCCAACCGCAGGTTCCCCTACGGTTACCTTGTTACGACTTCACCCCAGTCATGAATCACAAAGTGGTAAGCGCCCTCCCGAAGGTTAAGCTACCTACTTCTTTTGCAACCCACTCCCATGGTGTGACGGGCGGTGTGTACAAGGCCCGGGAACGTATTCACCGTAGCATTCTGATCTACGATTACTAGCGATTCCGACTTCATGGAGTCGAGTTGCAGACTCCAATCCGGACTACGACGTACTTTATGAGGTCCGCTTGCTCTCGCGAGGTCGCTTCTCTTTGTATACGCCATTGTAGCACGTGTGTAGCCCTACTCGTAAGGGCCATGATGACTTGACGTCATCCCCACCTTCCTCCGGTTTATCACCGGCAGTCTCCTTTGAGTTCCCGACCGAATCGCTGGCAACAAAGGATAAGGGTTGCGCTCGTTGCGGGACTTAACCCAACATTTCACAACACGAGCTGACGACAGCCATGCAGCACCTGTCTCACAGTTCCCTAAGGCACCAAAGCATCTCTGCTAAGTTCTGTGGATGTCAAGAGTAGGTAAGGTTCTTCGCGTTGCATCGAATTAAACCACATGCTCCACCGCTTGTGCGGGCCCCCGTCAATTCATTTGAGTTTTAACCTTGCGGCCGTACTCCCCAGGCGGTCGATTTAACGCGTTAGCTCCGGAAGCCACGCCTCAAGGGCACAACCTCCAAATCGACATCGTTTACAGCGTGGACTACCAGGGTATCTAATCCTGTTTGCTCCCCACGCTTTCGCACCTGAGCGTCAGTCTTTGTCCAGGGGGCCGCCTTCGCCACCGGTATTCCTCCAGATCTCTACGCATTTCACCGCTACACCTGGAATTCTACCCCCCTCTACAAGACTCTAGCCTGTCAGTTTTGAATGCAGTTCCCAGGTTAAGCCCGGGGATTTCACATCCAACTTAACAGACCGCCTGCGTGCGCTTTACGCCCAGTCATTCCGATTAACGCTTGCACCCTCCGTATTACCGCGGCTGCTGGCACGGAGTTAGCCGGTGCTTCTTCTGCGGGTAACGTCAATCGGTAAGGTTATTAACCTTACCGCCTTCCTCCTCGCTGAAAGTGCTTTACAACCCGAAGGCCTTCTTCACACACGCGGCATGGCTGCATCAGGCTTGCGCCCATTGTGCAATATTCCCCACTGCTGCCTCCCGTAGGAGTCTGGACCGTGTCTCAGTTCCAGTGTGGCTGGTCATCCTCTCAGACCAGCTAGGGATCGTCGCCTAGGTGAGCCATTACCTCACCTACCAGCTAATCCCATCTGGGCACATCCGATGGCAAGAGGCCCGAAGGTCCCCCTCTTTGGTCCGAAGACGTTATGCGGTATTAGCTACCGTTTCCAGTAGTTATCCCCCTCCATCAGGCAGTTTCCCAGACATTACTCACCCGTCCGCCGCTCGTCACCCAGAGAGCAAGCTCCCCTGTGCTACCGCTCGACTTGCATGTGTTAGGCCTGCCGCCAGCGTTCAATCTGAGCCATGATCAAACTCTTCAATTTAAGATTTGTTTGATTTGCTGAACTCGTCAGCGATGCTCAAAGAATTAAAACTGTTTATTCGTAATGAATTTCACTGTTGTTCACTCTTCAAGACTTTTTATATCGTTAAGATACGGTCTTGTGAGTGCCCACACAGATTGTCTGATTATATTGTTAAAGAGCAGTGCGTTGCAGCCTTAACCGCTTCGCGAGGTGGCGTATATTACGCTTTTCACCTTCAGAGTCAACGTTTATTTTAAAGCGCTTTCTCTTTCTTTATCGACCCGGTTGTGAGTCACAGCGCCGTGTCGATGGAGGCGCATTATAGGGACTTCTCAACCTGCCGCAATAGGTATTTTAAGGAAAAATGACCGTTTGCTGCATTCCACAGCAAAAGCCCACCTTATACCTACTTTTACACAAACTTATCCACAGAAAGCATTCAACTCAAAAATTGACGAGCATCACGCAAACGTTTTCGCTACAATTCACCGCGTTCAAAATCGTCGCGTTTTGGCGAACGCTAACTGAATATTTCTCTTTATTCCGCAATCATTGCTCTAACAAAGACGATATTCACATACCGTTCTTTACTGACTACCCAAATCCAGGGGATAACATCATCATGCAACAACGTCGTCCAATTCGCCGCGCTCTGCTCAGCGTTTCTGACAAAGCAGGTATTGTCGAATTTGCTCAAGCTCTGTCCCAACGTGGCGTCGAGCTCCTTTCTACTGGTGGAACCGCCCGTTTGCTGGCTGATGCTGGCTTAGCGGTGACAGAAGTCTCCGACTACACGGGTTTCCCGGAAATGATGGATGGGCGAGTAAAGACTCTGCACCCGAAAGTGCATGGTGGCATTCTGGGACGACGCGATCGGGATGATGCGATCATGGCGCAGCACGACATCAAACCGATTGATATCGTCGTAGTGAATCTGTATCCGTTTGCTCAGACCGTCGCTCGTGAGAACTGCACATTAGAAGATGCGGTTGAGAATATCGATATCGGCGGCCCGACGATGGTCCGCTCCGCCGCCAAGAACCATAAAGATGTGGCTATCGTAGTCAAGAGCAGCGACTACAGTGCCATCATTAATGAAATCGACGCCAACGAAGGTTCACTGACCTACGAAACCCGTTTCGATTTAGCCATTAAAGCATTCGAACATACTGCCGCTTACGACAGTATGATTGCCAACTACTTTGGTGCACTGGTTCCGCCTTACCACGGTGATACCGATAAACCATCGGGTCACTTCCCGCGCACGTTGAACCTGAACTACATCAAAAAGCAGGACATGCGCTACGGCGAGAACAGCCATCAGCAAGCTGCCTTCTATATAGAAGAGAATATTCACGAGGCCTCGGTCGCGACTTCTATACAGCGACAAGGCAAGGCGCTGTCTTATAACAACATCGCCGATACTGATGCAGCGCTGGAGTGTGTGAAGGAATTTGCCGAACCAGCCTGCGTTATTGTTAAACACGCGAATCCGTGTGGCGTGGCGATTGGTGGCTCCATTCTTGATGCCTACGAACGCGCCTATAAAACCGATCCAACATCTGCATTCGGCGGCATTATCGCTTTCAACCGCGAGCTGGATGAAGAAACGGCACAGGCCATCATCAGCCGTCAGTTTGTCGAAGTCATTATTGCGCCATCTGCCAGTGAAGCAGCTTTGAAGGTTACTGCGGCCAAACAAAACGTCCGTGTCCTGACCAGCGGTAGCTGGCAGCAACGCGTTCCGGCTCTGGATTTCAAACGCGTCAACGGTGGTTTGCTGGTACAGGACCGCGATCTGGGCATGGTTGATGTATCTCAACTGCGTGTCGTAACCGAGCGCCAGCCGAGCGAACAGGAATTACGTGATGCCCTTTTCTGCTGGAAAGTCGCTAAGTTCGTTAAATCCAATGCGATTGTGTACGCACGCGACAATATGACCATCGGGATAGGTGCTGGCCAGATGAGCCGCGTTTACTCAGCGAAAATCGCCGGGATCAAAGCGAGCGATGAGGGGCTGGAAGTAAAAGGTTCCGCCATGGCATCTGATGCGTTCTTCCCATTCCGTGATGGTATTGATGCCGCTGCTACCGTTGGCATTACCTGCGTGATCCAACCGGGCGGGTCTATTCGTGATGATGAAGTCATTGCCGCCGCCAACGAACACGGCATTGCGATGATCTTTACCGACATGCGCCATTTCCGCCATTAATTCTGGAGCTGACCGAAATGAACATTTTAGTAATTGGTAATGGCGGACGCGAACACGCGCTGGCCTGGAAAGCGGCACAGTCACCGCTGGCGAAACATGTTTATGTTGCTCCGGGAAACGCGGGCACCGCACTTGAACCTGCGCTGACCAACGTCGATATCGCCGCAACGGATATTCCAGCGTTAGTCGCTTTTGCGCAGGAAAACCACATCGATCTAACCATCGTTGGCCCAGAATCCCCCTTAGTTATCGGTGTTGTGGATGCGTTTCAGAGCGCTGGTCTAAAAATCTTTGGTCCAACGCAAGGCGCTGCACAGTTAGAAGGCTCTAAAGCCTTTACTAAAGATTTCCTGGCACGCCATAACATCCCGACAGCCGAATACCAGAACTTCACCGAAGTGGAACCCGCGCTGGCCTATGTACGCAGTAAAGGCGCACCGATCGTCATCAAGGCCGACGGATTGGCCGCTGGCAAAGGCGTGATTGTCGCCATGACGTTGCAGGAAGCGGAAAACGCCATTCAGGATATGCTAGCGGGGAATGCATTCGGCGATGCCGGACACCGTATCGTGGTGGAAGAGTTCCTTGATGGCGAAGAAGCCAGCTTCATCGTTATGGTGGATGGCAAGAACGTGCTGCCGATGGCAACCAGTCAGGATCATAAACGCGTCGGGGATAAAGACACTGGCCCGAATACCGGTGGCATGGGCGCTTACTCGCCAGCTCCGGTCGTGACTGATGAAATCCACCAGCGGGTGATGGATCAGGTAATTTGGCCGACCGTTAACGGTATGGCCGCTGAGGGAAATACCTACGTCGGTTTCCTGTATGCCGGTCTGATGATTTCTGCCGATGGCCAGCCAAAAGTGATCGAATTCAACTGCCGCTTTGGCGATCCAGAAACACAACCAATTATGCTGCGCCTGCGCTCCGATCTGGTTGAGCTGTGTCTGGCAGCCTGTGACGGCACGCTGGATCAGAAAGATTCAGTCTGGGATGAACGTCCGTCTCTGGGTGTGGTATTGGCTGCAGGCGGTTACCCGGCTGACTACAATACGGGTGATGTGATTTCCGGTTTACCACAGCAGGATGCCGAAGATGGCAAAGTCTTCCACGCTGGCACCAAGTTGAACGGCATTGATGTCGTCACCAACGGTGGCCGCGTACTGTGCGTCACTGCATTAGGTAATACCGTGGCTGAAGCGCAACAACGCGCTTATGAAATAGCAGCAGGTATTCAGTGGCAAGGGGTATTCTGCCGAAAAGACATCGGCTACCGTGCCATTGAGCGCGAGCAAGCCTGATAAGAAAAAGTTCGGTAAACGATTATCGGATCAATACTGAAGCCCGGAGACATCCGGGTTTTTTATAGCCAGATTCTTTATGGCTAATAGCTATTTAGGCTGCCACTGGCAGACATCATCCACCACCACCAGCAGTAGCTGCGTTCCTTCTGGTGCTTCCAACCACGCGACGTTTAGCGCGCGTGTTGCACGCGCTTTTTGCTGCGCGATCCATTCACGCGAGTCTCTGTCAAAATCAGGACGAACGACCGTACCGTCACAAGACTGAACCTGCCCTTCCAGCCATTTCCCTTGCTTTAGCATAACCTTGCCTGCACGCAAGACATCACTCAGTTCCAGCATACGTTTAGCATCAAACTGGTAGAGTGCAACATCATCATCGGATACCGCTTCACGTCTTTCAGCCAACTGCCGCTGCATAAAGCTGACAGTTCCATCTTCTGCAAAGCGCAAACGTACATCTTCTTGCTGCGCTCCGAGCTGATTACGCTGTATCTCGCGTAGCTTATCCTGCTGGAATGTATAGCGCGTCACCACCAGTGCATTGCCCTGAAGCGGGTTGTACACGGTGGTCAGTGCCGTCGTATTCTGCGCATCATCCTTACGCCACAAACGCACAACACCACGATCGGCAACGTAACCGCTAGCGAACACTTCCGGCGGTGCGGTGCGGCTACTACAAGCTACCACGGCTATAAGCACGAGGCCTGCGCCACACAAACTTCGTAAAAGCAAAAGGGGCGAAAACGCCCCTCTGCTTAAACTTTTAACCGGCATGGGCTTATTTAACAGCGTCTTTCAGAGCCTTGCCAGAAACAAACGCTGGCACGTTGGCAGCAGCAATTTTGATTTCTTTACCGGTTTGTGGGTTGCGGCCAGTGCGCTCATTACGATGGTTCACTTTAAACGTACCAAAACCAACTAATTGTACTGCATCACCTTCTTTCAGAGACTCGGTAATTGCCGCCAAAGTTGATTCCAGAGCTGCTTTAGCCTGTGCTTTTGACAGATCAGCTTTGTCCGCAATTACATCAATCAGTTGAGTCTTATTCATAAGTTATCCTTACAGTGTGTTTATCGCTTGCTAAGCATCGAGTGCGACGGATATGCCCTTTCCCGTTTTAGGGTGTAGTAGCACTCTCCTGCATACACGCACCGACAGCCACTTTTTTTACGCCCCCCAAATGTAGACCAGACAGGGTGCGAATGTGAAGCCTTAAGACAGGCCATTTCAGGCCTTAAATCACGTTTTATCGCGTTATTGATGCAAATTTATCCCGATGTTACTACTTCCGGCCTCGCGCAGATCGGAACGGAGCCCTTTGATCAGCTCAATATCGCGTTCTTCACAGGCCGCCAACAGGCGAAAAATCTCCCATTGGATGTCCCATTCTTCTTCAATCGCAGGCAAAATCTTGAGCTCGTCGTCGGTCATTTCTTTGCCAGCCTGCGTCATTTCCAACATAGCAACCGTACGGATGGACGCTTCACTGATGGCTATCGCATGTTCCAGCGTTTCACCGCTTAAGCGCGAATGAATCAGCTCACCCAGTGCGATGCAGGCATCAATAGCCGGGTAAACACCGTAAAGATCGTAATCTTCCGCGGCGGGAACCGCTTCTTCCAGCTTTTCCAACTGGTTATCGAAATTAACCTTCGCATCTTTAACAACTAATGTTTCCCATACCAAATCGAGAATGCGGCGGTAAACCATCGCGTCTCCGAATTCTGTTTGACGACAAAATTCGTGGTAATTTGGATACATACGTTCACAAAGACATGCCATGAAAGTGACATGTTGCCAGCTCGCCAACTTTTCCAGACGTAAATGAATGGGGTTACGTAACATTTTTATGCTCATTAACGGCGACGGACGGCAGTGTACCTGAAATCACAGTGACGCCCTATGCCTGAATTCCTAAAGTTTTACGACAATACGCTAGCCGCTTGCAGCCGCTGCCAACGCACAAATGCGGGACGATTCGATGCGACAGCATCAGCCCAACGGGTCGGCTCCGGTAAACGGTAGCCGCGCATACAAGATTGCACCCAGTGCAATGCACTATCCTGACTGATCCGATGCCCTGTTGCCACAAACAGCGGATTACAGCGCGCTTTGCTACGCCATACCCAACCAATCTGCTCACTCTTATCCAGCAAGGGCTGTTGGCTACCGACACTCTCAGCCAACGGCTCAAATCGGCCACAAAGCCGACTTTTCGCCACGCCAATCGTGGGAATGTCAACGAGCAGACCAAAATGGCTGGCAACGCCGAGACGACGCGGATGGGAAATCCCATGCCCATCGACAAACAGCAGATCCGGTTTCTGTTCAAGCAACGCCCACGCAGCGAGCAGCCCAGGACATTCACGAAACGAAAGAAAGCCGGGGATATAGGGCATTGTCGTGCTGATACGCGCAATCCTGTATTCTACCAGTTCTAACGAAGGATAGCGCATTACCGCAATTGCGGCGCGAGTGACCGAACCTTCTTGCTCAAAGCCAACATCCGCGCCCGCGATAAACGCAGGCTGTTCAAAAGGTAGATCGTCGTACCGAATCACATCAGAAGCGCGGGCCAGCTGTTCGGCCCGCAGCTGTTGTGTATCAATCACATCACCTCCTGTGAATCATGCGTGATAAGCGCGGGACAACCGATGCACGGCCTCAACAAAAACGCCCGCATGCTCCGGCGGCACATCCTGATGAATGCCGTGGCCCAGATTGAAAATATGTCCATTGCCTTGCCCAAACCCAGCGAGGATCGAGGCGACTTCCTGCTCGATCCGTGCCGGATCGGCATATAACATTGAGGGGTCCATATTTCCCTGTAGCGCAACTTTATCGCCTACACGACGGCGTGCATCGGCAATGTCACTCGTCCAGTCCAGCCCCAGCGCATCGCAGCCTGTTGCTGCCATCGCCTCCAGCCACTGCCCTCCGCCCTTGGTGAAGAGCGTCACGGGCACTCGGCGACCTTCATTCTCGCGCTGTAAACCATCCACGATTTTATGCATGTAATGCAGGGAGAACTCTTTGTAGTCTCGTCCACTCAGCGCGCCACCCCAAGTATCGAACACCATCACCGCCTGCGCACCCGCGCGAATCTGCGCGTTGAGATAAAGAATGACGCTATCTGCCAGTTTATCCAGCAACAGGTGCAGCGTTTTAGGCTCAGCGAACATCATTTTCTTGATGACGGTAAACGCCTTGCTGCTACCGCCTTCCACCATATAGGTGGCCAGTGTCCACGGACTACCCGAGAAACCGATAAGCGGCACGTCACCGGCGAGGTTTTTACGGATCGTCCGCACCGCGTTCATCACATACCCGAGTTCCTGTTCTGGATCGGGAACAGGCAGTTTAACCACATCGGCATGCGACGTGATGGGAGAGTGAAAACGTGGACCTTCCCCCGCGTCAAAATAAAGCCCTAAACCCATGGCATCAGGGATAGTGAGAATGTCAGAGAACAGGATCGCAGCGTCCAGCGCATAACGCCGTAAAGGTTGTAGTGTGACTTCACACGCCAGCTCTGCATTTTTGCACAGTGACATAAAATCACCCGCCTGCGCACGCGTTGCCTTATATTCCGGTAGATAGCGCCCCGCCTGACGCATCATCCACACCGGGGTGACATCGACAGGTTGGCGCAATAACGCCCGCAAATAGCGATCATTTTTCAGGTCGGTCATGTTCTCTTCCTTTCAGCCTCACGACGGTTCTATACCAGATAGATGTGATGAAGCGGATGCGTTATAAAACGAACGTGTTATGAAACCAACACATTAATTAGCGTAAATAGTACCACGTCAGCCTTCGTTCTCGTGATGAGCACGGCACAACACTACTGTATCTTCGATAAGTCGACGTGCCACGGTGCCCAGCGGAGGCAACAGCGGAAGTTGGTCATAGCGGAACCAGTCTGCGTCACGCAACTCTTTCGGATCGTGCTTGATGTCTCCACCCGCATAATCGGCTGTAAATGCCATCATCAGCGAATGAGGGAATGGCCAAGGCTGCGAACTCACGTAACGCAGGTTTTTTATCTGAATTTGGCTCTCTTCCATCACCTCACGTACAACCGTCTGTTCTAGTGTTTCGCCCACTTCCACAAACCCAGCCAGCACGGTGTACATGTTCCCGCGATGCCGATTATGCTGCGCTAGCAAAATTTCATCACCACGGCGAATCGCGACGATGATACAAGGCGCGATCTGCGGATAATAGCGTTCTCTGCAGTGGTGACATAAGCACGCCAGCTCCGTTTTGCTCCGCACCATTTCATGGCCGCAGTAACCACAAAAGCGATGGGAGCGATAGAATTCAGCAAGTTGTACGCCTCGCCCCGCCAGTTGGAATAAGCCCGCGTCTTGATCGAGCAGTTGGCGAACCGATACCATGCCAGTATCCCGCCCCTGGCAAACCAGCCAGACAAGCTGCCCTTGCCATTCACCGATTTGACGAGCTACTTTCCCCTGTAACGACCACGCCGTCGCCGTTCCGCGCGGTAATTCTCCTTGGGGTAGCCAGATTTGTACTGCATCGCTCACTACCCACCAGCCGGTTTCATCACCTTTTAGCGTCTGTTCCATATCTTTTTATTGCTCCACTGCCACTTCACTGGCATTTTACATTCAGAGTGATTACATAAGTTTTATAACTGGGATTTCAGTTATTTCTTACCGTTCACGGAGTCAACAATGCTAAACCAGCTACAAAGTCTGACTGAATACGTTGGTGGCAATAATGCGTTAATCGACCAATGGCTACAAGCGCGTAAGCAGCTTCTGGTGGCTTACTATCATCTGGTTGGCATCAAGCCGAACAAGGAAACGCTTTCTCTTTTGGATGAAGAGGCATTGGATAATTTTTGCCAGAATCTGGTGGACTATCTTTCTACTGGGCACTTTCATTTATACGAAAAGATGCTGCATGAAGCCGCGACGCACAGCGAACAAGTCTTAGCGCTTTCCACCCAGCTCGACCTCGCCCTGCAAAATAATACGCAGCAAATTATGACGTTTTACGATAGCCATCTGGCGGCAGCCATTGACCATGATAACTGCCTCGAATTCCAGCAGGCACTTTCCAGCGTCGGCGAAGCATTAGAAGAGCGTTTTACGTTAGAAGACAACATGATCAAGCAGGTTTACGATAACTAGTCGTCATTTGACGTTATTTAAGAACATCATCACACACTGGAAAGGCAAAAGCGGCACGCTTTGACATCCGCGTTTTGCCGACATACAGTGTAGGGGTTTTATTGACCCGTTTAACAGACGGGCAAATCTTGTCGGAGTGCCTAGCGTGCTCGTGTTTTGTTTTACGAAATCAATCGTTATGACGAAACTTATGAGCGCACAGGCTGAGACCGTTAATTCGGGATCCGCGGAACCTGATCGGGTTAATACCTGCGAAGGGAACAAGAGTAATGCACTTCATTGAGCCCAAGGCTGTGTATTCCCACATACCTGCTCTGACGCTCAATATCATTATTACTCCCTCCGGCTCCAGACAAGCAATCTTCCCTTTACGTCTTACAGGAACTTGCTATGTCTACAGAACCCTTGTCTATAAAAACCTCGTCGGTAAAGACAGAGTTATCTACAGCATCCAAATCTGGTCGCCGTGAACAGCGTGCCGCCGCCCAGCAGTTTATTGAAACCTTACAGGGAACCGCCTTTCCCAATTCCAAACGCATTTACCTTACAGGCTCACGTGACGACATCCACGTACCGATGCGGGAGATTCAGCTTAGCCCGACGTTACTTGGCGGCAGTAAAGACAACCCCCAATACGAACCCAATGAGCCAATCCCGGTTTACGATACGTCAGGGCCTTATGGCGATCCGGCTGCGCAACCCGATGTCCGCGTTGGGCTAGCGAAGCTGCGCGCCAGCTGGATTGCAGAACGTCACGACACCGAAGCGTTATCCGGCGTCAGCTCCGACTTCACCCAACAGCGTCTGGCGGATGCGGGTCTGGATCATCTGCGTTTCGAACACCTGCCACGTCCGCTGCGTGCCAAAGCAGGAAAACGCGTCACCCAGCTCCACTATGCGCGGCAGGGCATGATTACGCCTGAAATGGAATTTATCGCCATTCGCGAAAATATGGGACGCGAGCGTATCCGCGGCGAGGTGCTACGCCAGCAGCATCCGGGGCAAAGTTTCGGCGCTCTCCTGCCGGAAAACATCACGCCGGAATTTGTCCGTCAGGAAGTGGCTGCCGGGCGTGCCATTATTCCCTCAAACATCAATCACCCCGAATCGGAACCGATGATTATCGGCCGTAATTTTCTGGTGAAGGTTAACGCCAATATCGGCAACTCCGCCGTGACATCTTCCATCGAAGAAGAAGTGGAAAAACTGGTCTGGTCTACCCGCTGGGGCGCGGATACCGTGATGGATCTCTCGACTGGCCGCTATATTCACGAAACGCGCGAGTGGATTCTGCGTAACAGCCCCGTACCCATCGGGACAGTACCGATCTATCAGGCGCTGGAAAAAGTGAACGGCGTGGCGGAAAACCTGAACTGGGAGATGTTCCGCGATACGCTGCTGGAGCAGGCGGAACAGGGCGTGGACTATTTCACCATCCACGCGGGCGTGCTGCTGCGCTATGTGCCGATGACCGCCAAACGCCTGACTGGCATCGTCTCACGTGGCGGTTCCATTATGGCGAAGTGGTGCCTGTCGCATCACAAAGAGAGCTTCCTGTACGAACATTTCCGCGAAATTTGTGAAATCTGTGCGGCTTATGACGTCGCGCTGTCGCTGGGTGACGGCTTACGTCCCGGCTCCATTCAGGATGCCAACGACGAAGCCCAATTTGCCGAACTGCATACGTTAGGTGAGCTGACCAAAATTGCCTGGGAATATGACGTACAGGTGATGATCGAAGGCCCCGGCCACGTTCCGATGCAGATGATCCGCCGCAACATGACCGAAGAGCTGGAACACTGCCACGAAGCGCCATTCTATACGCTCGGCCCGCTGACGACCGATATCGCACCGGGTTACGATCACTTCACCTCTGGCATCGGTGCTGCCATGATCGGCTGGTTTGGCTGCGCGATGCTCTGTTACGTCACACCGAAAGAGCATCTTGGTTTGCCGAACAAAGAAGACGTCAAACAGGGGCTGATTACCTATAAGATCGCCGCCCATGCCGCCGATCTGGCGAAAGGCCATCCCGGCGCGCAGATCCGTGATAACGCCATGTCAAAAGCGCGCTTTGAATTCCGCTGGGAAGATCAGTTCAATCTGGCGCTCGATCCGCAAACCGCACGCGCCTACCACGATGAAACGCTGCCCCAGGAATCCGGCAAAGTCGCCCACTTCTGTTCCATGTGCGGCCCTAAATTCTGCTCGATGAAAATCTCACAGGAAGTACGCGACTACGCCGCGAAACAGGAAGCAGAAGCCAAACCAGTTGAAGTGGGTATGGCGCAGATGTCGCAAGAATTCCGCTCGCGCGGTAGCGAGCTTTATCACAGCGCCACCAGCCTACAAACCGAGGAAAGCAAATGACGGGCTCGACGCCTTTTGCCCCAACGGCACAGCGGCTGGGGCTTTATCCCGTCGTCGATAGCGTGGAGTGGATCGAGCGATTACTCAGCGTCGGGGTGAACACGATCCAGCTCAGGATCAAAGATCGGGCAGATGAACAAACCGAAGCCGATGTGATCCAGGCGATCGCATTGGGTCGCCGCTATCAGGCGCAGCTCTTCATCAATGACTACTGGAAATTAGCGGTAAAACATCAGGCATACGGCGTACATCTGGGTCAGGAAGACCTGGATACTGCCGATCTGGCCGCCATTAAAAAAGCGGGTCTGCGCTTAGGCGTCTCTACGCATGACGATCGTGAACTGGCACGCGCGGTGGCGATCAATCCGTCCTATATTGCGCTGGGGCATATTTTCCCCACGCAAACCAAGGATATGCCATCAGCGCCGCAGGGGCTGGCTGAACTAACGCGGCACATAACCGATCTGCAAGACCGTTTTCCTACAGTTGCAATTGGCGGCATCAGCATCGACAGAGTACCTGCGGTGCTGGCAACGGGCGTCGGCAGCATTGCCGTCGTCAGCGCCATTACTCAGGCACCAGACTGGCGGCAGGCCACCACGACGCTGCTCAAAATGATTGAAGGACGGGAGGCATGACATGGTAACGACTCACCATCCAGCGCCTGCCGGACTGAGCGATAGCGAATTCATGCGCTATAGCCGTCAACTGATGCTGGAGGATATTGGCCCGGAAGGTCAGGAGAAACTCAAAGCCGCCCGCGTTCTGCTGGTTGGGCTGGGTGGGCTGGGGGCGCCCGCCTCGCTCTATCTGGCTGCCGCTGGGGTCGGCACGCTACTGCTTGCCGACGATGACTCACTGCACATCAGCAACCTGCAACGCCAGATTCTGTATCGCACCAGCGACACCGACAAACCCAAAGCCGTGTTGGCGCAGCGTCAGCTACAGGCATTAAATCCGCACTCAGAAGCGATTGCGATTACCGAAAGGCTCAGCGGTGACACGTTATACAGCGCCGTCAGCCGCGTCGATGTCGTGCTGGATTGCAGCGACAACATGGCCACTCGCCATGCGGTTAACGCTGCCTGCTTTAACGCCGGCAAACCGCTGATCAGCGGGAGCGCCGTCGGTTTCAGCGGCCAACTCGCTGTTTTCACACCGCCTTATCACGCCGGCTGCTACGCCTGCCTGTACCCCGATACGTCCGAACCACAGCGCAACTGCCGCACCGCCGGCGTGCTGGGTCCGGTGGTTGGCGTGATTGGTACGCTTCAGGCACTGGAAGCGATCAAACTGCTGGTCGGTATACCGTCCGCGCTAGACGGCAAGCTGAGGATGTTCAATGGTAAACAGCAGAGTTGGAACACGCTCCAGCTGACGCGTGCGCCCCATTGCTCGGTATGTGGAGGGGTGCATGAAAATCACGCTGAATGATGAACCCTTTGAATGCCCAGAAGCCACCACGGTTGAAGCACTGCTGAGCCAGATCAATCGGCTCCAGCCTGGCACAGCGCTGGCCATCAACCAAACCATTATCCCGCACGCCACCTGGTCACAGCATCAGGTGCAAAACGGTGATGATATTTTGCTTTTTCAGGCAATCGCGGGAGGATGACATGCTGCACATTGCCGATACGACATTAACTTCACGGCTGCTGACCGGCACTGGGAAATTCGCCACGCCAGAATTGATGCTGGCAGCACTTGAGGCTTCTGGTTCTCAGTTAGTCACCATGGCGATGAAGCGCGTTGATCTGAACGGCGGCAACGACGCCATTCTCGCCCCGCTACGCCAGCTCGGTATTAAGCTGCTACCGAATACCTCAGGGGCCAAAACCGCAGACGAAGCCATTTTTGCGGCCCGACTGGCGCGAGAAGCGCTGGGCACTCGTTGGCTGAAACTGGAAATTCATCCCGATGTGAAATACCTGCTGCCCGATCCGATCGAAACCCTGAAAGCCGCCGAACAGCTGGTAAAAGAGGGATTCACGGTGCTGCCCTACTGCGGTGCCGATCCTGTGTTGTGCAAACGGTTGGAAGAAGTCGGCTGCGCGGCAGTGATGCCGCTGGGCTCGCCGATCGGCTCCAATCAAGGACTGCAAACGCGTGATTTTCTCCGCATCATCATCGAACAGGCGCGCGTTCCGGTGATTGTCGATGCGGGCATTGGTGCGCCCAGTCATGCGGCCGATGCGCTAGAAATGGGAGCCGATGCTGTACTGGTCAACACAGCCATCGCGGTTGCCCGCGATCCTGTGGCGATGGCACACGCATTCAGACTGGCAGTCGATGCCGGTGGGCTTGCTCGTCAGGCCGGTCTGGGAAGTAAGCAGTTTGTCGCCAGCGCCACCAGCCCGCTCACCGGTTTCCTGCATCAGCAAACGGAAGGGGCGGAGCGATGAGCGTCGATTTCCAAACCGTCTGGGAACAGCTCGACTGGGATGACCTAACGCTGTGCATCAACGGTAAAACCGCACGTGATGTCGAGCAAGCGCTTGCTGCACCACACCTAACGCGTGACCATTTTATGGCGCTCATTTCACCTGCCGCCAGCGCCTATCTGGAACCGCTAGCCCAGAGGGCACAGCAGCTCACCCGCCAGCGCTTCGGCAATACGGTGAGTTTCTATGTGCCGCTATATCTATCCAATCTGTGCTCCAACGACTGCACCTACTGCGGCTTTTCGATGAGCAATCACATCAAGCGAAAAACGCTGGATGAGGCAGAGATCCTACGTGAATGCGCCGCCATCAAGGAACTGGGGTTTGAGCACCTGCTGCTTGTGACTGGCGAACACCAGCGTAAAGTAGGAATGGATTATTTTCGTCGCGTCTTTCCACTGATCCGACCGCTCTTCAGTTCGCTGATGATTGAAGTTCAGCCGCTGTCGCAAGACGAATATGCCGAGTTGAAAACGCTGGGGTTGGATGGCGTGATGGTCTATCAGGAAACCTATCATCCGGCGACCTACCAACTGCATCATCTAAAAGGACAAAAGCAGGATTTCCATTGGCGACTCGCCACGCCGGATCGACTTGGTCGTGCGGGGATCGACAAGATCGGGCTGGGCGCGTTAATTGGCCTGTCCAATAGCTGGCGAACCGACTGCTACATGGTCGCGGAACATCTGTTGCACTTACAGCAGAGCTACTGGCAGAGCCGTTATTCTATCTCGTTCCCTCGTCTGCGCCCCTGTACGGGTGGCATTGAACCGGCGTCGCTCATGGATGAAGCGCAGCTCATGCAGGTCATTTGCGCATTCCGGTTGCTATCGCCGGATATTGAACTATCGCTTTCCACACGTGAATCGCCTTTCTTTCGCGATCATGCCATTCCTATCGCGATTAACAACGTCAGCGCATTTTCCAAAACCCAGCCGGGTGGCTACGCCGACGACCATCCTGAACTGGAACAGTTTTCACCGCATGATTCGCGACGCCCTGAAGATGTAGCGCAAGCCATCATACGAGCAGGCCTCCAGCCTGTATGGAAAGACTGGGACGGTTATTTAGGCAGGTAGTCATTGAGCGGGTAACGCGGCGATATGCCTGATATTGGTCACTTAAGCGTGAAGTGAGAGGGAAACACGGTGATGAGGTTCCCGCAGGGACACCTCACACCGTGGTAGCCTTCGCATCTCGGGTATGGGCGATACGTATGATTTGGGAGGCGGTTCGCAGGCCGAAATGAGAATTACATAGAAGACAACATTCTCAGGATCGCGCTTCGCAACATGAAATTCACCCTATCGTCACTGATTTCGGTAAAGAATACAGTAGCGTCGTTGGCAAGCCTGAGCGTTACTAAGCTTGTTGACCGGAGCCGTTTGCCACTTATCGGTTCTGCACATCAACCCGCCGATACGGGGCTTATCCTTACCCGTATCGGCCCTTCCCTAAAATTATCAGGGTGCGTTCTGGTCAGGAAAAGTGTGCATCATCTTCGCGACTTCGTTGCCCACAATGCGCAGCCCTTCTCTCATTTCTTCCGTAAAGCGATTGGCATAATTGAGTCGAATACAATTGCGATATTTTCCTGAGGCGGAGAAGAGCGAACCCGCGGCTATCTGTATGCCTGCTTTTCTGACCTCACGACTGAGCTTGAGCGAATCAAAATACTCGGGCAGCTCAATCCACATCAGAAAGCCCCCCTGGGGACGGCTCACACAGATGTTTGACGGAAAATACTCACGCACCCAGCAAGTAAACGTACTCAGATTGGCTTTGTATTGGGCGCGCATCCGGCGTAAGTGAGGCTGATAGTGTCCCTGACGAATAAATTCCGCCACAGCTAGCTGGGGCTGCACCACTGTCGATCCCGTGCTGATGTACTTTGTATGAATCACCCGCTCCAGATAGCGCCCCGGAGCAATCCAGCCAACGCGCAAACCGGGAGCCAGGTTCTTGGAAAACGAGCTGCACAAGAGTACACGTCCATCTTCATCAAATGATTTTATCGCGCGGGGACGCGGATATTCATAAGCCAGCTCGCCATAGGCATCATCTTCAATAATCGCGATATCAAAATGCTGCGCCAGCGTCACCAGCGATTTCTTACGGGCGTCCGGCATGATGAAGCCAAGCGGATTGTTACAGCTCGGCACCAGAAGTACGGCTTTGATCGGCCACTGATCCAGCGCCAGCCGCAACGCTTCAAGACTGATCCCTGTTACTGAGTCGGTTGGGATCTCGATCGCTTTGATATCCAGACCACGAAGGATCTGCATCGTACCCGGAAAAGCGGGGGATTCAACAGCCACGATGTCGCCAGGCTGGCAAACGGCGCGAACGGCAACAAATAAGGCTTCCTGACATCCTGTCGTGATCACAATATCATCTTGCGTCAGTTGGCAGCCGCAGTCGACAGTAAGACGGGCAATCTGTTCACGCAACGCAGGTACGCCATATACGCTGTCATATTGCAGAATGCGGGCGTCCTGATATTGGCAGAGGCGGCTCATCTCTTTCCACAGCGGCTTAATGGTCGGCTGGCTCACATCTGGCATTCCGCTACCAAACTTCAGCACATTAGTTTCCAGACGCACGTTCACCAGCTCCAGCACCGATTCCCACTGCGTGATTTCAACCGGACGTTGGGCAGGACGCGTCAGCGCGGGTACAGGCGGCGTTGCCTTGCGCGGCGTGACAAAATACCCCGAACGCGGCTGCGGCATAATCAACTGTCGGGTTTCCAGCAGATGATAGGCTTGCTGTACGGTACTGATGCTCACACCATGTTCTGTACTGAGTGCTCGAACGGAAGGCAGGCGCTCTCCACTTTGATATAACCCTTGTTCAATCCGCTGCTCTAACAACCCAGCAAGGTGTTGATAACGCGTCATCAGTATCGTTCTCCATCATGATTCACAGCCGTAACCAGTACAGATTAAAATAAAAATCACCATTCAGATGCAATATCACACAATCTGTATGCTAAAAAAATGGATTTTTTGCATCTGTATTGAAAATACCTTTCACCTCATCATAGCGATCATTCACTGGTGAGGGGGAAAATATGGAATTTCATGAGAATCGATCACAAAAACCGTTCCGCGAGTCACCGTTCTGGCTCATGCTGATTTTGCCATACCGCTTGTGGAAAGCCTGGCGGATAAGGACACAAACACTGAAAATACTACGGAACATGAGTGATAACGGGCTTAAGGATATCGGGCTGAAGCGAAGCGATCTCGATCGATTTAGATAACATAACGACAAAAAACAGTAAAAATATTGCCGATACAGATAGTGCATCTGTATCGGTACGCGGGATTAAAAAGATGGAGAGTTTAGTGAGGTAAAGTGTCCGCCGATTTTGCTTTCATCTGCATTCCAACAACCGCCGATAGCAGGCAGCCAATGGCAAGATAGGCCGCCACCGCGTGCCATGAACCATCCATAAACTCCACCAACAGAACGGCGATAAAAGGCGTAAACCCGCCACCGACTACGCTGGCGACCTGGTAACCCACGCCAGCTCCGCTATAGCGGTACGCCGTACCAAATAGTTCGGTAAACATCGGCTGCTGTACGCTAACGATCATATCGTGAGCAGCATTCGCCAGCATGATGGCAAAGAACAGAATTATCAGCGTGTTATGACTTTCCAGCGCCATAAAGAATGGCACTGCACTCACCGCTCCAATCAACGCGCCAGTCACATAGATACGACGGCGGCCAAAGCTATCTGCTAGGTAAGCAAAGAAAGGAATGGACACGCAGCTAATCGCCCCCACCACCAGCCCAATATTCAGAAAAATATCCCGTGATAGCCCAAGATGAGTGGTGGAGTAATTGAGTGCAAATGCGGTGACGATATACATCGTCAGTAGCTCACCCAGCCGTAGTGCAATAATCAGTAAGAATGCTTTCGGATGCTGGCGCAGTGCTTCCATGATTGGGAATGAACGCAGTTTGTTTGCTCTTTCTCCCAACGTTTTATTTGCCTCAAACTCCTGAGACTCATCCATCCCGTTGCGCACCCACCAGGCAATAGCAACCAGAATCAGGCTGAATAAGAACGGTAGACGCCATCCCCAGGTGGTAAATTCTTCATTGGTGGTCAAATTACTCACTACCGATACCGATCCAGTTGCCAGCAACAGCCCGACACCAAAGCCAACCTGAACACCACTGCTGTAAAACGCTTTCTTTTTCTTCGGTGCACTCTCTACTGCCAATAGTGCCGCACCGCCCCATTCGCCACCAACCGCAAAGCCCTGAATTGCCCTCAGCGTAACCAGCAGCACTGGCGCCCACCAGCCAATAGAATCAAACGACGGCAATAGTCCAATCAGCGCAGTAGAAATACCCATCATCCACACTGTAATCATCAACATCCGTTTACGACCCAGCTTGTCGCCGAAATGACCAAATACCATGCCGCCTAACGGGCGGAACAAAAAACCAACACCGAACGTACCAAACGCCGCCAGCGTCCCCATCGTCGGGCTGACCTGCGGGAAAAATTCGGTATTAAATACAAGAGCGGCAATAATTCCGTACAGTAAGAAATCATACCAGTCGACAACGGCACCCACAAAACTGCCCCAGGCCGCACGCTTTGCCCGATGTTGAGAATGTCTTACTGATTGTGTTTGTAGGGATTTATCGGAAGAAAGCGAATCATCCTGATGGGGTAATGAGCCGCCAGGCTGTGAGACTGTTGGCGTAGTTAAGGTGTCCATGTCGGTTCCGTTCTATTTACTTTACACTACTGTACAATAAAAAATTTCTGGAAGATATAAAACGCTGGGAGCGTTTTTTAACAACGCATAGCGTTAACCCGTCAGGGTAGCCGTAAGGAACCCGCCATAAAAAACCCCGACCATAATGGCCGGGGTTCTCGTTATTTACCGCATGGTAGTTCAGCGTACAGAGACTTATTCGTCGTCGCTGCTACCAAAGCCTGCATTCAGCAGCTCGGCCAGGTTAGCAGAAGCTTCATCGGCACTCACTTGAGGCACGACTGGCGCTTCACCCGCCTGACGGCGGCGCATACGATCCTGGTGGTACGCATAACCCGTACCCGCTGGGATCAGACGACCTACGATAACGTTCTCTTTCAAGCCACGCAGTTCATCACGTTTACCGGCAACAGCCGCTTCGGTCAGTACGCGAGTGGTTTCCTGGAACGACGCCGCAGAAATGAAGGACTCGGTCGCCAGAGATGCTTTGGTGATACCCAGCAGATCGCGGCTGTACGTTGCCGTGATCTTGCCATCCGCTTCCAACTGACGGTTGGCAATCTTGATGCGAGACACTTCTGCCTGTTCGCCTTCCAGGAACTCCGTACTACCCGCGCTAACGATGGTGCCTTTACGCAACATCTGACGAACGATAACTTCGATGTGTTTATCGTTAATCTTAACGCCTTGCAGACGGTAAACTTCCTGAACTTCGTTGGTGATATAACGCGTTACTGCATGTACACCACGCAGACGCAGGATATCGTGCGGAGACTCTGGGCCGTCAGAAACAACGTCACCACGTTCCACCACTTCACCTTCGAACACGTTGAGCTGACGCCATTTCGGAATCATCTCTTCGTAAGCATCGCTGCCATCCAACGGAGAAATTACCAGACGGCGCTTACCTTTGGTTTCTTTACCGAAGGAAATGATGCCGCTGATCTCTGCCAGAATCGCCGGCTCTTTCGGACGGCGAGCTTCGAACAGATCGGCTACGCGTGGCAGACCACCGGTAATATCTTTGGTACCACTGGATTCTTGAGGGAGACGCGCCAATGTATCACCGGCACCAATCTGCACCCCATCTTCCAACTGAACAATCGTTTTACCCGGCAGGAAGTATTGAGCAGGCATATCAGTACCTGGGATCAATACATCTTCACCTTTACCGTCAACGATTTTCAGTGCTGGACGCAAGTCTTTACCGCTACCAGTACGCTCTGCGCTATCCAGAACGACGATAGAAGACAAACCAGTCAGTTCGTCGGTCTGGCGAGTAATGGTCTGACCGTCAATCATATCAGCAAAGCGGATGAAACCGCTTACCTCGGTCACCACTGGCATGGTATGCGGATCCCAGTTTGCGACAGTTTCGCCACCGCTAACTTCTGAGCCGTCACCCTTCGCCATCACTGCACCGTAAGGCACTTTATAGCTTTCTTTAGTACGTCCGAATTCGTCGATCAGTTTCAGTTCGGTATTACGTGAAGTAATAACCAATTTACCGTTGCTGTTCATAACGAACTTCGCGTTGTTCAGTTTCAGGCTACCCTTGTTTTTCACCTGAATGCTGGACTCCGCAGCCGCACGCGATGCCGCACCACCGATGTGGAACGTACGCATGGTTAACTGTGTACCTGGCTCACCGATGGACTGTGCCGCGATAACCCCGATAGCCTCACCTTTGTTGATGATATGACCACGAGCCAGATCGCGACCGTAGCAATTGGCACACACGCCAAAGTCGGTTTCGCAACTTACCACTGAACGTACTTTAACGGCGTCAACGGAGTTCTCTTCCAACATGTCACACCACTGCTCGTTCAGCAGTGTGTTACGTGGAACCAGAATATCCGCGGTGCCCGGTTTGATCACGTCTTCAGCCGTTACACGACCCAGTACGCGCTCACGCAGTGGTTCTTTAACATCACCACCCTCGATAACCGGCGTCATCATGATACCTTCATGGGTACCACAATCGTCCTCGGTCACAACCAGATCCTGCGCGACGTCAACCAGACGACGAGTCAGATAACCGGAGTTCGCTGTTTTCAGTGCGGTATCCGCCAGACCTTTACGCGCACCGTGCGTCGAGATGAAGTACTGGAGTACGTTCAAACCTTCGCGGAAGTTCGCGGTGATCGGTGTCTCGATGATGGAACCATCAGGTTTCGCCATCAGACCACGCATACCCGCCAGCTGACGAATCTGTGCCGCAGAACCACGCGCACCGGAGTCGGCCATCATAAAGATGCTGTTGAAAGAAACCTGCTGCTCAACCACGCCATCACGGTTAACCACATTCTCAACGGACAGGTTTTCCATCATCGCTTTCGCAACACGTTCGTTCGCCGCGGCCCAGATATCGATCACTTTGTTGTAGCGTTCGCCCGCGGTAACCAGACCAGACTGGAACTGCTCCTGAATCTCGGCAACTTCGGTTTCGGCTTCTTCGATAATCTCGGCTTTTTTCTCCGGGATAACCATGTCATCGATACCTACGGAAGCACCAGAGCGCGCTGCATAAGCAAAACCGGTGTACATAGTCTGGTCAGCGAAGATAACTGTCGGTTTCAGACCCAAAATGCGGTAACAGGTGTTCAGCATTTTGGAGATCGCTTTCTTGCCCAGAGGCTGGTTAACAATCGAGTACGGCAGACCTTTCGGTACGATCATCCACAGGATAGCGCGGCCGATAGTCGTATCGATAATCGATGTCTGATGTGTAACATCGCCTTCGATACTCTTGATCTCTTCCGTGATACGCACTTTAACGCGCGCATGCAGAGAGGCCAGACCGGCACGATAAACACGTTCAGCTTCTTTAGGACCCGTGAGCACCATGCCTTCGCCTTTGGCGTTAACACAGTCACGCGTCATGTAATACAGGCCCAATACCACGTCCTGAGAAGGAACGATGATTGGCTCACCATTCGCAGGAGACAGGATGTTATTGGTCGACATCATCAACGCACGCGCTTCCAACTGGGCTTCCAGCGTCAACGGTACGTGTACAGCCATCTGGTCACCATCGAAGTCGGCGTTATAGGCCGCACAAACCAATGGGTGCAACTGGATCGCTTTACCTTCGATCAATACCGGTTCAAACGCCTGGATACCCAAACGGTGCAGTGTTGGTGCACGGTTCAGCAGTACCGGGTGTTCGCGGATAACTTCGTCCAGAATATCCCATACGACGGCTTCTTCACGCTCAACCATTTTCTTGGCGGCTTTGATGGTGGTAGCAAGACCACGCAATTCCAGCTTGCCGTAGATGAATGGTTTGAACAGCTCCAGTGCCATTTTCTTCGGCAGACCACACTGGTGCAGACGCAGGTATGGACCAACGGTGATTACGGAACGACCGGAGTAGTCAACACGCTTACCGAGCAGGTTCTGACGGAAACGACCCTGTTTACCTTTGATCATATCAGCCAAAGATTTCAGAGGACGTTTGTTAGAACCGGTGATCGCACGACCGCGACGGCCATTATCCAGCAGGGCATCAACCGCTTCCTGCAACATACGTTTTTCGTTACGTACGATGATATCCGGCGCAGCCAGATCCAGCAGACGTTTCAAACGGTTGTTACGGTTGATCACGCGACGATACAGATCGTTCAGGTCGGAAGTCGCGAAACGGCCACCATCCAGCGGAACCAACGGACGCAAATCTGGTGGCAGTACTGGCAGAACGGTCAGGATCATCCACTCTGGCTTGTTACCAGACTGTACGAATGCTTCCAGCAGCTTAATGCGCTTAGTCAGCTTCTTACGTTTGGTTTCAGAGTTGGTTTCGGTCAGCTCTTCACGCAGCTGCTCGCATTCCTGCTCCAGATCCATGTTCTTCAGCAGAGCCTGGATCGCTTCGGCGCCCATTTTCGCGTCGAACTCATCACCAAACTCTTCCAGCGCATCCAGATACTGCTCTTCAGTCAGGATCTGACGGCGCTCAAGGTTGGTCATGCCGCCTTCAACCACGACATAAGATTCAAAATAAAGCACGCGCTCAATATCACGCAGCGGCATATCTAACAGCAAACCGATACGGGAAGGCAGTGACTTCAGGAACCAGATGTGCGCAGTCGGAGAAGCCAGCTCGATGTGACCCATACGCTCACGACGTACTTTAGTTTGGGTCACTTCAACGCCGCACTTCTCACAAATAACACCGCGGTGTTTCAGGCGCTTATATTTACCGCATAAGCACTCATAATCTTTTACTGGCCCAAAGATACGGGCACAGAAAAGGCCGTCACGTTCAGGTTTGAACGTACGGTAGTTGATGGTTTCTGGCTTTTTAACTTCACCAAAAGACCACGAACGGATCATGTCTGGCGAAGCCAGAGCAATTTTGATCGCATCAAACTCTTCGGTCTTAGTTTGCGCTTTCAGAAACTTTAATAAGTCTTTCACGGATTGGCTCCTGTCGGAGTTAGACCTGATAGACACCTGATCTATGCCGTTAACAACATAGTTCAGGTGTCCCTATGACGAATGCCAGCAATACAACGAGCTGGGATTACTTTTCTTCCAGCTCGATGTTGATACCCAGCGAACGGATTTCTTTCAACAATACGTTAAAGGATTCCGGCATGCCTGGTTCCATCTGATGATTGCCATCCACGATGTTCTTATACATCTTGGTACGGCCGTTCACGTCATCAGACTTAACGGTCAACATCTCTTGCAGGGTATAAGCTGCACCATAAGCTTCCAGCGCCCACACTTCCATCTCACCGAAGCGTTGACCACCGAACTGCGCCTTACCACCCAGCGGCTGCTGAGTAACCAGGCTGTAAGAACCGGTGGAACGAGCATGCATCTTATCGTCAACCAAGTGGTTCAGTTTCAGCATGTACATGTAGCCCACGGTAACCTGACGCTCAAATTGCTCACCGGTACGGCCATCGTACAGGGTAATCTGACCGGAGGTAGGGATACCGCCCATCTGCAACAGTTCCTTGATTTCTTTCTCTTTTGCACCGTCGAATACTGGCGTTGCAATTGGCATACCTTTCTTCAGGTTTTCAGCCAGACGCATAACTTCTTCGTCTGAGAAAGTGCTCAGGTCGACTTTTTGACGCACATCGTCGCCCAGATCGTAGGCTTTCTGGATAAATTCACGCAGCTTAGTCACTTCTTCGTGCTGCTTAAGCATGGCGTTGATTTTCTCGCCAATACCTTTTGCAGCCATACCCAAGTGGGTTTCCAGAATCTGACCAATGTTCATACGTGAAGGTACGCCCAGCGGGTTCAGTACGATATCGACCGGCGTACCGTTCTCATCGTAAGGCATATCTTCGATCGGGTTGATCTTGGAGATAACACCTTTGTTCCCGTGACGACCTGCCATCTTGTCACCCGGTTGAATCTGACGTTTAACGGCCAGATAAACCTTAACGATTTTCAGCACACCTGGTGCCAGATCATCGCCTTGGGTGATTTTACGGCGCTTAGCTTCGAGTTTTTTCTCAAACTCGTGCTTCAGTTCGTCATACTGTTCTGCAAGCTGTTCCAACTGATTCTGCTTATCTTCATCAGTCAGACCCAGTTCCAACCAGCGCTCGCGCGGCAATTTGTCCAGTTTGTCAGCTTCTACGCCGCCAGAAATCAGCACTGCGTGGATACGTCCAAACAGACCCGCTTCCAGAATCTGCAGCTCTTCAGTCAGGTCTTTCTTCGCCTGCTTCAACTGCATTTCTTCGATTTCCAACGCACGTTTGTCTTTTTCCACGCCATCGCGGGTAAAGACCTGTACATCGATAATCGTACCGGAAACACCGTTTGGTACACGCAAAGAAGAGTCTTTAACGTCAGACGCTTTCTCACCGAAGATCGCACGCAGCAGTTTTTCTTCTGGCGTCAACTGGGTTTCACCTTTCGGCGTCACCTTACCAACCAGAATGTCACCACCGGTCACTTCTGCACCGATGTAAACGATGCCGGACTCATCCAATTTAGAAAGTGCTGCTTCACCCACGTTCGGAATGTCCGCAGTAATTTCTTCAGGCCCCAACTTGGTGTCACGAGACACACAGGCCAGCTCCTGAATATGGATGGTCGTAAAGCGATCTTCCTGAACCACACGCTCGGAAACGAGGATGGAGTCTTCGAAGTTATAACCATTCCACGGCATGAATGCCACGCGCATGTTCTGACCCAGTGCCAGTTCACCCAGATCGGTGGACGGGCCATCTGCCAGAACGTCACCACGTTCTACCGGCTCACCCAGAGACACACACGGCATCTGACTGATGCAGGTGTTCTGGTTAGAACGGGTATATTTGGTCAGGTTATAAATGTCGATCCCAGCTTCGCCCGGATACATTTCATCGTCATTAACGCGGATTACAATACGCGATGCATCCACGTACTGTACTGTACCACCACGTTTGGCTACGGCAGTTACACCGGAGTCAACCGCAACAGCGCGTTCCATACCCGTACCAACCAGCGGCTTATCAGCGCGCAAGGTCGGAACAGCCTGACGTTGCATGTTCGCACCCATCAAGGCACGGTTGGCGTCATCGTGTTCCAGGAACGGAATCAGGGATGCACCGACGGAAACCACCTGCTGTGTGGAAACGTCCATGTATTCAACCTGATCGCGGCTGAACAAGCTGGACTCACCTTTGTTACGGCAGGTAACCAGTTCGTCGATGAAGCGGCCTTCTTCGTCCAAATTGGTGTTTGCCTGTGCGATAACGAAGTTACCTTCTTCAATCGCAGACAGGTAATGGATCTCATCCGTCACCACGTTTTCACGCACACGACGATATGGGGTTTCAAGGAAACCGTATTCGTTGGTTTGTGCATAAACGGACAGGGAGTTGATCAGACCGATGTTCGGACCTTCCGGCGTTTCGATAGGACAAACGCGGCCGTAGTGAGTCGGGTGTACGTCACGAACTTCAAAGCCAGCACGTTCACGCGTCAGACCACCTGGGCCCAATGCAGAGATACGGCGTTTGTGCGTAATCTCAGACAGCGGATTGTTCTGGTCCATAAACTGTGACAGTTGGCTTGAACCGAAGAACTCTTTCACCGCGGCCGAAATCGGCTTGGCGTTGATCATGTCCTGTGGCATCAGCGTATCGAGGTCGCCCAGAGACAAACGCTCTTTTACAGCACGTTCTACACGCACCAGGCCAACGCGGAATTGGTTTTCTGCCATTTCGCCGACGGAGCGGATACGACGGTTGCCGAGGTGGTCGATGTCATCCACTTCGCCTTTACCGTTACGGATATCAATGAGCTTCTTCATCACTTCGATGATGTCATCTTTGCTCAGGATACCGGAACCTTCGATCTCATCACGCAGCAGAGAACGGTTGAACTTCATACGGCCAACCGCAGACAGATCGTAGCGGTCTTCAGAGAAGAACAGGTTCTCAAACAGCGTTTCCGCTGCTTCGCGCGTTGGCGGCTCACCAGGACGCATCATGCGATAGATTTCAACCAGCGCGCTAAGACGATCGTTTGACGGATCGACGCGCACGGTTTCAGACATGTATGCACCATGATCGAGATCGTTGGTGAACAGTGTCTCAATGCGCTTGTGACCAGACTGGCTCAGTTTCGCCAGCAGATCCAGCGACAGCTCCATGTTGGCTGCGCCGATCAGTTCGCCAGTGCTCTCATCGATATAATCTTTGGACAATATTTTGCCAGCAATATATTCAACAGGCACTTCAATGCGCTCAATACCGTCTTTCTCTAACTGACGAATATGGCGCGCAGTGATGCGGCGACCTTTTTCGATATAAACTTTACCGTTCGCTTCGATATCAAACGACGCGGTTTCACCACGCAGGCGCTCAGGAACCAGATCCATCTGCAATTTATTGCCATTGATTTCATAGACAATTTTATCGAAGAAAAGATCCAGAATCTGTTCGGTGGAATAACCCAGCGCGCGCAGGATAATGGTCGCAGGTAATTTGCGGCGACGGTCAATACGGACAAACAGGTTATCCTTCGGATCAAACTCGAAATCCAACCAGGAACCACGGTAAGGAATAATACGTGCGTTATACAGCACCTTACCTGAAGAGTGGGTTTTACCTTTGTCGCTATCGAAGAACACACCTGGGCTACGGTGCAACTGAGACACGATGACACGCTCAGTACCGTTGATCACGAAGGTGCCGTTATCGGTCATGAGCGGAATCTCGCCCATGTACACTTCTTGTTCTTTGATGTCTTTAACGGTGCCTTCAGGCGCTTCGCGCTCGTAGATCACCAGGCGCAGTTTAACGCGTAGCGGCGCAGAGAACGTGACACCACGAATTTGACATTCTTTAACGTCAAATACTGGTTCGCCCAAGCGATAGCTAACGTATTGCAGCTCTGAATTGCCGCTATAGCTTTTTATAGGGAAAACAGAACGGAATGCAGCTTCCAAACCGTACTGACCTTCCGGGTCTTGCTCGATAAATTTCTGGAACGAGTCAAGTTGGATAGAAAGGAGATAAGGTATGTCCAAAACTTGTGGACGTTTACCAAAATCCTTACGAATGCGTTTTTTCTCGGTATAGGAGTAAACCATAGGGTTCCTCAGCTAGCTGACAAGTCGAACCACTCTGTCTGCCCTAACAAGGACAGTTCATGCAACACTATTTATGTTGGTCGGAAAATAGAGAACTTTCCGTAATACGTCTTTCTATTACTCTTAAACCATTTCGTTGCTCTTGCTTAGGCAAGGAACCTATGCTGGAAAGCAGTATATTAAGTCGTCAATAGAAAAAAATATTGGGTAAATCAATGGCTAAACAGTGTGAAATCCCATTGATGCCCTACAGCGCAAAAAGGCTGGTGACTAAAAAGCCACCAGCCATCAGCCTAGTAAATCAGGCTGCAACCTGAAAGGTTGGCTTATTTAACTTCAACTTCTGCACCAGCTTCTTCCAGTGATTTCTTCAGTGCTTCAGCGTCATCTTTGCTCACGCCTTCTTTCATAACTGCAGGTGCAGATTCAACCAGATCTTTGGCTTCTTTCAGACCCAGACCAGTTGCGCCGCGAACAGCTTTGATTACAGCAACTTTGTTAGCGCCGATAGCTTTCAGTACAACGTCGAACTCAGTTTTTTCTTCAGCAACTTCAGCTGGGCCAGCAGCAACAGCTACAGCAGCAGCAGCAGAAACACCGAATTTTTCTTCCATAGCGGAAACCAGCTCAACAACATCCATTACAGACATAGCGGCTACTGCTTCCAGAATTTGATCTTTAGTGATAGACATAACAATTGTTCCTAAGAATCAGAAATAGTTTATACGTTAGCAAGTACGTTAGAAAAGAAAGTGCTATTACGCCGCTTCTTTTGCATCGCGAACAGCAGCCAGAGTGCGGACCAGTTTGCCTGCAGCGGCTTCTTTCATGGTCGACATCAGACGTGCCAGTGCTTCTTCGTAAGTCGGCAGCGTTGCCAGACGGTCAATTTGAGCCGCCGGGATCAGCTCGCCTTCAAAGGCTGCAGCTTTGACCTCAAATTTTGCATTCGCTTTCGCGAACTCTTTGAACAGACGAGCAGCAGCGCCCGGGTGTTCCAGAGAATATGCAATCAGGGTCGGACCAACAAACGTGTCTTTCAGGCATTCAAATTGAGTGCCTTCAACGACGCGGCGCAGCAGGGTGTTACGAACAACACGCATGTAAACGCCAGCTTCACGACCTGCTTTACGCAGTTCGGTCATTTTATCAACGGTAACGCCACGGGAATCCGCAACAACCGCAGACAGCGCACCTTTGGCCACTTCGCTGACTTCAGCAACAATCGCTTGTTTGTCTTGAAGATTTAATGCCATTAGCTTTTGCTCCTGGATTTAGCCGGAGAAACTCTCCGGAACTCACTTCACTTATCGCCAAAATTAGAGATAAGCGTTGAAACACGGTGAGCAGAATCCAGTAAAAAAATTATTCTTTATAAAAAGAAAAACGTTATTTAGGCTCTGTCACCGTCTACGCAGGAGAATTAAGTTTCTTTCGAAACACCTGCGGTCTTGGACGGAGGCCTGGATAGGCCAGGCTCCAACCGAAAAATTCTTGAGTCGATCCACTTAAGGAACAACGGGCGTAAAATTATAGGTAAATCTCACACCCGAGTAAAGCGGAACAAAAGCTATTAGTTAGCAGCAGCGTTCAAGCCGCTTTGGTCGATGGCAACGCCAGCGCCCATAGTGGTAGACAAGCTAACTTTCTTGATGTACACGCCTTTCGCCTGAGATGGTTTTGCTTTTTTCAGCGCAACCAGCAGAGATTCCAGGTTTTCTTTCAATTTGTTAGAATCGAAATCAACCTTACCGATAGTGGTATGGATGATACCGTTCTTGTCGTTACGGTAACGAACCTGACCCGCTTTAGCATTATTAACTGCCTCAGCAACGTTAGGGGTTACCGTACCCACTTTCGGGTTTGGCATCAGGCCGCGTGGACCCAGAACCTGACCCAATTGACCAACAACGCGCATTGCATCTGGAGATGCAATAACAACGTCAAAGCCCATTTCGCCTTTTTTGATCTGATCAGCCAGATCTTCCATGCCCACAAATTCAGCGCCAGCAGCTTTAGCAGCTTCAGCGTTTGCACCTTGGGTGAAGACAGCAACGCGAACAGAACGACCGGTGCCGTGAGGCAGAACAGTTGCACCACGAACATTTTGGTCAGATTTACGTGCATCGATGCCGAGGTTAACAGCTACGTCTACACTTTCTACGAACTTAGCAGTGGCCAGCTCTTTGAGCAGAGCAACAGCTTCGTTGATGTCATACTGTTTAGTTACATCAACTTTGTCACGGATCACGCGCATGCGCTTGGTCAGCTTAGCCATTTATTAATCCTCCACTACCAGGCCCATGGAACGAGCAGTACCTGCGATAGAGCGCGCCATGGCGTCTACATCAGAACCAGTCATGTCCGCAGCTTTAGTTTCTGCGATTTCACGAACCTGAGCGCTCGTTAATTTACCGACTTTGTCTTTGTTCGGCTTACCAGAACCAGACTTGATACCAGCCGCTTTCTTCAGCAGAACTGCTGCTGGAGGCGTTTTGGTAACGAAGGTGAAAGAACGGTCAGAATAAACGGTAATAACAACCGGAGTCGGTAGACCCTTCTCAAGGCTTTCCGTTTTAGCGTTGAACGCCTTACAGAATTCCATGATGTTAACACCTTGTTGACCCAAAGCCGGACCTACTGGTGGGCTCGGGTTAGCCATACCAGCTGCAACTTGCAGCTTGACATAGGCTTGTACTTTCTTGGCCATTTAGCTTTCCTCAGTTGGGTAATAGCGCCTAGTAAAAGGCTCCCCGTGGTTTGTATTACGTTTCAGTCGCCGCTGAGGCCACTGAAAAACAAAAGGCGCGAAATTATAGGTTAATTTCGCGCCATAGGCAAGTCGCTATTTTCAGCAAGTCTTGTCAGGCAATTAGCCTTTTTCGACCTGAGCAAAGTCCAGCTCAACAGGTGTCGCACGACCAAATATAGAAACGGACACCTTCAGGCGGCTCTTCTCATAGTCAACTTCTTCGACAACACCGTTAAAGTCAGCAAATGGGCCGTCGTTAACGCGAACCATTTCACCCGGTTCAAACAGCGTTTTAGGACGAGGTTTATCACCAACTTGTTGGAGGCGATTCATAATCGCATCCACTTCTTTGTCACTAATTGGAGCAGGACGATCAGACGTGCCGCCAATGAACCCCATAACCCGAGGGATATTGCGCACGAGATGCCAGCTAGCATCTTCCATCACCATCTGAACCAAGACATAACCTGGGAAAAACTTGCGCTCACTCTTGCGACGCTGACCACCACGGATTTCGACTACTTCTTCAGTAGGAACCATGACTTCGCCAAACAGTTCTTCCATATTATGGAGTTTGATGTGTTCACGCAGTGATTGTGCTACGCGACCCTCAAAACCAGAAAACGCCTGAACGACGTACCAACGTTTCTTTGGAGCTTCAGACATCTTAGAACCTCAGGCCAGTGATAAACGATACCAAACGAACCAGAATACCATCCAGTCCCCACAAAATCAGTGACATCACGGCAGTCACCGCGGCAACGATTAACGTGGTGTGTAACGTTTCCTGACGAGTCGGCCAAATTACTTTGCGCACTTCAGTACGCGCTTCGCGAGCAAACGCTACGGTTGCTTTGCCTTTCGTGGTCAGCAATGCCACACCACCAGCTGCGGCGATCAGGATAACAACAGCCAGTGCACGCAGAGGAAGACTAAATTCGCGGTAATAATAATTGCCAACAATCGCAACAACCAGCAAGGCACCTACTACTAACCACTTAATCACTTCCAGGCTACGCCCACTATCCTGAGCTTCGGTATTCGCACTCATAAACCAACCTGTCACAATGATTCAGACAAATAACTTTGCCCCGCAACTACGGAGCAACCAAACCGAAAGATGTTCTGTGAAACGAATAATTCGGTATTTACGCCGTATCTACAGAGCCTATCTCACCAATGATTATATCTCACAATCGCTGATGAGATAGGTTCTACCATGACAGCGTAGAAAAAGGGCATCAAATGATGCCCTTTTATCGCGTGTCGCGTCAAACGTTATCAGCGATTAAGCGATAACTTTAGCAACAACGCCCGCGCCTACAGTACGGCCGCCTTCACGGATTGCGAAACGCAAACCGTCATCCATCGCGATCGGGTGGATCAGGGTAACAACCATTTTGATGTTGTCGCCCGGCATTACCATCTCTACGCCTTCTGGCAGTTCGATGGTGCCCGTTACGTCAGTCGTACGGAAGTAGAACTGAGGACGGTAGCCTTTGAAGAACGGAGTATGACGGCCGCCTTCATCTTTGCTCAGGATATACACTTCGGATTCGAACTGAGTGTGCGGCTTGATTGAACCCGGCTTAGCCAGTACCTGACCACGTTCGATTTCTTCACGTTTGATACCACGCAGCAGAACACCAACGTTCTCGCCTGCACGACCTTCGTCCAGCAGTTTGCGGAACATTTCTACGCCAGTACAGGTAGATTTCGCCGTATCTTTGATACCAACGATTTCAACTTCTTCACCGACTTTAACGATACCGCGCTCTACACGACCGGTAACAACGGTACCACGACCGGAGATGGAGAAAACGTCTTCGATTGGCAGCAGGAACGGCTTGTCAATCGCACGCTCTGGTTCTGGGATATAGCTATCCAGGTAACCAGCCAGTTCGATGATTTTGGCTTCCCACTCAGCTTCGCCTTCCAGCGCTTTCAGCGCAGAACCACGAACTACTGGCGTATCGTCGCCTGGGAAGTCGTACTGAGACAGTAGCTCACGCACTTCCATCTCAACCAGTTCCAGCAGCTCTTCGTCATCAACCATGTCACATTTGTTCAGGAACACGATGATGAAAGGAACGCCAACCTGACGACCCAGCAGGATGTGCTCACGAGTCTGAGGCATTGGGCCGTCAGTCGCAGCAACAACCAGGATCGCGCCGTCCATCTGGGCAGCACCGGTGATCATGTTTTTCACATAGTCGGCGTGTCCTGGGCAGTCAACGTGCGCGTAGTGGCGAGACGGGGTATCGTATTCAACGTGAGACGTGTTGATGGTGATACCACGTGCTTTTTCTTCTGGTGCGTTATCGATCTGATCGAATGCACGTGCGCTACCACCGTAGGTTTTAGCCAGAACGGTAGTGATTGCAGCGGTCAGCGTTGTTTTACCATGGTCAACGTGGCCGATAGTACCGACGTTAACGTGCGGTTTTGTACGTTCAAATTTTTCTTTAGACATCGATTGTCCCTCTAAGACACGGATAAATCGGTGGTATCACCACATCAACCAAGCGATAGCTTGCTGAATTTATTCACAGAAAGAAAATCAGGAGGAGGAAAAGGAAGTGGTGCTGATAGGCAGATTCGAACTGCCGACCTCACCCTTACCAAGGGTGCGCTCTACCAACTGAGCTATATCAGCACATCTTGGAGCGGGCAGTGGGAATCGAACCCACATCATCAGCTTGGAAGGCTGAGGTAATAGCCATTATACGATGCCCGCATCCTGGAACTCGGCTACCTAATTTTTCTGTAGATTTTGAATTTGGGGAATAAGGATTTATACACCCCGCCTTCATCGATCCGGTTTAATCTGACTACCGTATCGAATATCCTGTTACCAGGATTGAATTTGGTGGTGGGGGAAGGATTCGAACCTTCGAAGTCTGTGACGGCAGATTTACAGTCTGCTCCCTTTGGCCGCTCGGGAACCCCACCTGATTGTGTACTTGATGGTGCCGGCTACCGGAATCGAACTGGTGACCTACTGATTACAAGTCAGTTGCTCTACCTACTGAGCTAAGCCGGCATCAAGTGCTGCGCATTCTAGGTAGACACAGCGCTCGATGCAACAAAAAAATTGCGTAAAATGCACCATCGCTTAGATTTCATCCAAATCACCCCATAAATCTAGCGCAACAGCAAGAATTAGCACAAAGAACCACCAATTCCATCCAGTAAAGTGGAGGTTTCGCCATCAAACTTCCGCCTATGCCTCTTGCACCTAAAATACGGTTTTGCTCTTTAGAAGAGCACGCACTGCACTGACCGATGCTATTTTGCTCGCTTTTCTAAGGGAATGAACCTGGAATGCATTTTGCTTGGTTAGAAATAAATTTCTGTCGAAGAGGAAAAATACGATGAAAACCGTTCAACTCAATGCCGCAACCTTACCTGTCTATCGTGAGGAACTGGCTAGCCTATTGATAGATGCTGTAGAAAAAGGAGCTTCTGTTGGGTACCACTCGCCACTGTCCCACAAAGAAGCCACAGAATATTTTCATAGTTTGCAAACATCCGTCGCCAGCGGTGAACGCATGTTATGGGTAGCGCGTGATGAGGATGGTGTCGTCGGAAGCGTACAGCTTGAGTTGTGTCAAAAGCCAAATGGGAAAAACAGAGCTGAAATTCAAAAATTATTGGTTCACAGTCGCACAAGAAGAGCAGGAATAGGCCGACTGCTCATTCAACTATTGGAACAGAGCGCGCTTTCACAACAGAGGGGATTACTCTACTTAGATACTCAAGCAGGTTCCCCCGCAGAAACGTTCTACCGTACATTGGGCTATCGCCATCTGGGAGAATTACCAGACTATGCCTGCACACCCGATGGCTATTATCACCCAACGGCCATTTATTATAAGCGCCTCTTTGCCGTGAATGGTTTAGGTAAAGCCATCGCTAGCTAGCAAGTGCCCGATGCGTAAACATAGAAGCATCGGATACAGCACCGATTTTCTCTTCTTCTTTCTAGCAGCAAAGTGTTAACCTGCCCATTATCAAAAATTTATTACATAAGAGAAGGTGCCGCGATCATCGCGTTGGCTAAACTAATAGCCCGTTTTCTTCGCTGGGCTGAGAGTCCCTTTTCTTACCTGTGAAGCAGGCAGAACACGACTTATGAGCAATAGAGAGCAATCCCTGGCCACGCCATATCTACAATTTAACCGCAGCCAATGGGCCGCCTTGCGCGATTCCGTCCCGTTAACGCTGACAGAGGAAGAAATCGTTAAGCTCAAAGGGATTAACGAAGACCTTTCATTAGATGAAGTCGCGGAAATTTATCTGCCGCTATCTCGCCTGCTCAATTTCTATATCAGCTCTAATTTACGACGTCAGGCTGTGCTTGAGCAGTTCTTAGGAACTGATGGCCAAAAGATACCTTACATAATCGGTATTGCAGGCAGTGTCGCTGTAGGGAAAAGTACTACAGCTCGTGTGCTTCAGGCGTTATTAAGCCGCTGGCCGGAACACCGCAGTGTAGAACTTATTACAACCGATGGGTTTCTTCATCCAAATAAAGTGCTAAAAGAGCGCGACTTGATGAAGAAAAAAGGCTTTCCGCAGTCATACGATATGCATAGCTTGGTGAAATTTGTATCTGATATAAAATCAGGGACACACAAAGTCACCGCCCCAACGTATTCCCATCTGACATATGACATCGTCCCTAATAACAATAAAGTGCTGGAGCAACCTGACATTTTAATATTAGAAGGCTTGAATGTCTTACAAAGCGGAATGGATTATCCACATGATCCACATAGAGTTTTTGTTTCTGATTTTGTGGATTTTTCTATTTACGTGGATGCACCTGAAACACTGTTACAGACATGGTATATAAATAGATTTTTAAAATTCAGGCAAGGTGCATTCTCAAATCCAAATTCATATTTCCATAATTATGCAAAATTGACGGAAGAAGAAGCTGTCGGCATTGCATCTCAATTATGGAAGGAAATTAATGGACTTAATCTAAAAGAAAATATCCTCCCTACCCGAGAGAGAGCTAGTCTCATTATGACTAAAAGTGCTAACCATGCCGTTGAATGTGTTAGATTAAGAAAATGAATATGCAAAGGGGGATATCCCCCCCTTTTTTATGCACCGCGCAGAGAAATTTCCCCACCAATGTACGGTGTTATCAGACCATCGCTTTCTAATAACAATGCCCCCTGATGATCTATTCCTCGGTCTATCCCATGTATTTCGCGATTACCGATAATCAAACGGACCGAGCGATTAAAATAATTATCCAATTTTTCCCATCTGGAAATGAATGGTTCAAGACCTTGTAGTTCAAAGATAACCAAAGCACTTCTTAATTCAGAAATAAGAGTCGAAGCAAGAGTATTACGATTAATCTCTATACCTGCCTCTTGTAAATTTATCCAACCTTGATTAATCGTATCTGGAGCAGGTTCTCTCATTTGTAAATTAATGCCTGCACCAATGACTAAATTAGCAGCATCTCCCGTTTTTCCGGTAAGTTCAACAAGAATGCCAGCCAGCTTTCTATCCTTCAGATACAAATCATTCGGCCACTTGACTCGAACACCATCAGCACCAAGCTTATGTAGCACTTCGGCCATTACAATACCGATAACTAGACTCACCCCAACAGCTGCAGCTGGTCCCTGTTCTAGACGCCAATATAAGGATAAATACAAATTCGCACCAAAGGGTGAAAACCATTGCCGCCCCCGACGACCACGCCCAGATTGCTGATACTCAGCAAGGCATGCATCACCGGATGACAGCGTATCCAATCGTTCTAAAATGTACTGATTCGTAGAATCAACGACAGGTAAAACTGTCACGCCACCTTCTGGTAGGTGCTTAAGAATAACTTCTGCATCTAATAACTGCATAGGCGCTGGTAAAGAATAGCCCTTACCCGTTACAGTAAAAACATCAATTCCCCAATCACGTATAGTTTGAATATGTTTATTAATCGCAGCTCGGCTCATTCCCATCATTTCGCCAAGTAGCTCACCGGAAAAAAACTCACCATCAGAGAGGATTTTAATTAATTTAAGAGGAACCGTAATATCTTTCATGATAATACCTCGATGGCATTGACCTCTCCACACGCAGCAATAAAGCGAACTTCAGGCTCCAGCTGTATGGAGAATTTTTCAGCAACCTGATTGCGGACGTAACGAGCTAATTCAACAATATCTGAGCTTTTTGCGTTATTCTTATTAATCAGAACTAATGCCTGTTTCTCGTGAACAGCTGCACCACCAAGCTGGAATCCTTTAAGCTTACACTGGTCGATTAACCACCCAGCGGCCAATTTAACGTTACCATCGGCTTGTAAATACTGAGGCGCATTCGGATACTCTTGTAAAATATCTTTAGCATGCTGCTGTGTAACTATAGGATTTTTGAAGAAGCTACCTGCATTACCTGTCACTATTGGGTCAGGGAGTTTGCTTCGGCGCATATGGCATACAGAATCAAAGACCTGCTGCGACGTGACAGTCTTAGGATTCAGTTTTGCCAAATCACCGTAACTCAGTATTGGGCTCCACTCTTTCTTTAAAAAAAGCCCTACTGCAGTGATCGCAAACCCAGAACGATATTGATGCTTAAATATGCTTTCACGGTAACCGAATTGGCACGCCTCAGCACTAAGGCGTATCGTTTTATCTTCTTTTAGATCCAACAATTCAACATAATCGCAGACATGTTGTAACTCGATACCATATGCACCAATATTTTGTATTGGTGCCGATCCCACACATCCGGGAATTAACGCTAAGTTTTCTAACCCAGTAATGCCACATTTAAGCGTATATTCAACTAATTGGTGCCAATTTTCACCAGCACCAACATGAAGGTACCAGCCATCGCTTTCTTCGCGAATATCGATACCTTTGAGTCGATTTAACAGAATTGTGCCTAAAAAATCTTCCAGGAAAAGAACATTACTCCCTTCACCTAGCAATAAAACTGGTTCTTGAGATTCACTGGCGACACGCCACCCTTCAATCAATTTATCCTTAGTATCCGCAATCGTAATGCAAGATGCAGAAACAGATAATGAGAAAGAGTTATGAGACTTCAATGAAATAACGCTTGGCGCCATGATAGAAATACCGACTAATTTAGATATCACATAGTCTACCTGATCTACGTAAGATACCGACGGCATTTTACTAACCGGAAGATGTAAATCCGTCCCAATTTCTCCATAGCAAAAATCCCCCGTCTTTCGACAGAGGCTTTCCACGTGTTTGATGCCTGGCAGTTCCCTACTCTCACATGGGGAGACCCCACACTACCATCGGCGCTACGGCGTTTCACTGCTGAGTTCGGCATGGGGTCAGGTGGGACCACCGCGCTATCGCCGCCAGGCAAATTCTGTTTCATTCCAACCGTTATGCTTCGCTCTCGCTCTCGCACAACCATCAGAACCAATCCTAAAACAAGCTAAATATCAAAACATGTCTCTATGAGTCATCATCACTCAAAACACCTTCGGTGTTGTAAGGTTAAGCCTCTCGGGTCATTAGTACTGGTTAGCTCAACGTATCGCTACGCTTACACACCCAGCCTATCTACGTCGTCGTCTTCAACGGCCCTTCAGGGGCATCGAGTGCCCAGGGAAGACTCATCTCGAGGCAAGTTTCCCGCTTAGATGCTTTCAGCGGTTATCTCTTCCGCACTTAGCTACCGGGCAATGCAATTGGCATCACAACCCGTACACCAGTGGTGCGTTCACTCCGGTCCTCTCGTACTAGGAGCAACCCCTCTCAATCTTCCAACGCCCACGGCAGATAGGGACCGAACTGTCTCACGACGTTCTAAACCCAGCTCGCGTACCACTTTAAATGGCGAACAGCCATACCCTTGGGACCTACTTCAGCCCCAGGATGTGATGAGCCGACATCGAGGTGCCAAACACCGCCGTCGATATGAACTCTTGGGCGGTATCAGCCTGTTATCCCCGGAGTACCTTTTATCCGTTGAGCGATGGCCCTTCCATTCAGAACCACCGGATCACTAAGACCTGCTTTCGCACCTGCTCGAGCTGTCACTCTCGCAGTCAAGCTAGCTTATGCCTTTGCACTAACCTCCTGATGTCCGACCAGGATTAGCTAACCTTCGTGCTCCTCCGTTACGCTTTGGGAGGAGACCGCCCCAGTCAAACTACCCACCAGACACTGTCCGCAACCCCGATTAGGGGCCCACGTTAGAACATCAAACATTAAAGGGTGGTATTTCAAGGTTGGCTCCATGCAGACTGGCGTCCACACTTCAAAGCCTCCCACCTATCCTACACATCAAGGCTCAAGGTTCAGTGTCAAGCTATAGTAAAGGTTCACGGGGTCTTTCCGTCTTGCCGCGGGTACACTGCATCTTCACAGCGAGTTCAATTTCACTGAGTCTCGGGTGGAGACAGCCTGGCCATCATTACGCCATTCGTGCAGGTCGGAACTTACCCGACAAGGAATTTCGCTACCTTAGGACCGTTATAGTTACGGCCGCCGTTTACCGGGGCTTCGATCAAGAGCTTCGCCTTGCGGCTGACCCCATCAATTAACCTTCCGGCACCGGGCAGGCGTCACACCGTATACGTCCACTTTCGTGTTTGCACAGTGCTGTGTTTTTATTAAACAGTTGCAGCCAGCTGGTATCTGCGACTGGCTTCAGCTCCATCCGCAAGGGACTTCACCTACGCGCCAGCGTGCCTTCTCCCGAAGTTACGGCACCATTTTGCCTAGTTCCTTCACCCGAGTTCTCTCAAGCGCCTGAGTATTCTCTACCTGACCACCTGTGTCGGTTTGGGGTACGATTTGATGTTACCTGGAGCTTAGAGGCTTTTCCTGGAAGCGTAGCATTGGTTACTTCATCACCGTAGTGACTCGTCATCACGCCTCAGTGTTAACGATGACCCGGATTTACCTAAGTCACCCACCTTCACGCTTAAACCGGGACAACCGTCGCCCGGATAACCTAGCTTTCTCCGTCCCCCCTTCGCAGTAACACCCAGTACAGGAATATTAACCTGTTTCCCATCGACTACGCTTTTCAGCCTCGCCTTAGGGGTCGACTCACCCTGCCCCGATTAACGTTGGACAGGAACCCTTGGTCTTCCGGCGTGCGGGTTTTTCACCCGCATTATCGTTACTTATGTCAGCATTCGCACTTCTGATACCTCCAGCAACCCTCACAGGTCACCTTCGACGGCTTACAGAACGCTCCCCTACCCAACAACACCTAAGTGTCGCTGCCGCAGCTTCGGTGCATGGTTTAGCCCCGTTACATCTTCCGCGCAGGCCGACTCGACCAGTGAGCTATTACGCTTTCTTTAAATGATGGCTGCTTCTAAGCCAACATCCTGGCTGTCTGTGCCTTCCCACATCGTTTCCCACTTAACCATGACTTTGGGACCTTAGCTGGCGGTCTGGGTTGTTTCCCTCTTCACGACGAACGTTAGCACCCGCCGTGTGTCTCCCGTGATAACATTCTTCGGTATTCGTAGTTTGCATCGGGTTGGTAAGTCGGGATGACCCCCTAGCCGAAACAGTGCTCTACCCCCGAAGATGAGTTCACGAGGCGCTACCTAAATAGCTTTCGGGGAGAACCAGCTATCTCCCGGTTTGATTGGCCTTTCACCCCCAGCCACAAGTCATCCGCTAATTTTTCAACATTAGTCGGTTCGGTCCTCCAGTTAGTGTTACCCAACCTTCAACCTGCCCATGGCTAGATCACCGGGTTTCGGGTCTATACCCTGCAACTTAACGCCCAGTTAAGACTCGGTTTCCCTGCGGCTCCCCTATTCGGTTAACCTTGCTACAGAATATAAGTCGCTGACCCATTATACAAAAGGTACGCAGTCACCTAACAAGTAGGCTCCCACTGCTTGTACGTACACGGTTTCAGGTTCTATTTCACTCCCCTCGCCGGGGTTCTTTTCGCCTTTCCCTCACGGTACTGGTTCACTATCGGTCAGTCAGGAGTATTTAGCCTTGGAGGATGGTCCCCCCATATTCAGACAGGATGTCACGTGTCCCGCCCTACTCATCGAACTCACAACTTGTGCATTTTTGTGTACGGGACTATCACCCTTTACTGTGCGACTTTCCAGACGCTTCCACTAACACACAAACTGATTCTGGTTCTGGGCTCCTCCCCGTTCGCTCGCCGCTACTGGGGGAATCTCGGTTGATTTCTTTTCCTCGGGGTACTGAGATGTTTCAGTTCCCCCGGTTCGCCTCATTAACCTATGTATTCAGTTAATGATAGTGTGTCGAAACACACTGGGTTTCCCCATTCGGGTATCGTCGGGTATTACGCTTCATATCAGCTTACCGACGCTTATCGCAGATTAGCACGCCCTTCATCGCCTCTGACTGCCTAGGCATCCACCGTGTACGCTTAGTCGCTTAACCTCACAACCCGAAGGTGTCTTTGAGTAATCAAAGTCACGTATCGCGCTGCGATTATTTGAGAGACTCATTGACAGACTGATTCACCATTGACACCCGCAGGTATCAATGTTCATTCAGCTGTCATGTTTCAATTTTCAGCTTGTTCCAGATTGTTAAAGAGCAATATCGTAAACATGACTCCGAAGAATCATCTTTAAGATATTCATGATAATGTCTTTCACTCATTATCGGATTGGCGTCCCCAAGGGGATTCGAACCCCTGTTACAGCCGTGAAAGGGCAGTGTCCTAGGCCTCTAGACGATGGGGACACGAAAAATCCGTACCGGATCATAAACCCGGCACTCTCGCGTCAGCATGAGTTTACACTCATCGCATCAACAGGTGCGCTTGCTCAGTATTTTCATCAGACAATCTGTGTGAGCACTTCACTCAACGCACATCTTTTTGGTAAGGAGGTGATCCAACCGCAGGTTCCCCTACGGTTACCTTGTTACGACTTCACCCCAGTCATGAATCACAAAGTGGTAAGCGCCCTCCCGAAGGTTAAGCTACCTACTTCTTTTGCAACCCACTCCCATGGTGTGACGGGCGGTGTGTACAAGGCCCGGGAACGTATTCACCGTAGCATTCTGATCTACGATTACTAGCGATTCCGACTTCATGGAGTCGAGTTGCAGACTCCAATCCGGACTACGACGTACTTTATGAGGTCCGCTTGCTCTCGCGAGGTCGCTTCTCTTTGTATACGCCATTGTAGCACGTGTGTAGCCCTACTCGTAAGGGCCATGATGACTTGACGTCATCCCCACCTTCCTCCGGTTTATCACCGGCAGTCTCCTTTGAGTTCCCGACCGAATCGCTGGCAACAAAGGATAAGGGTTGCGCTCGTTGCGGGACTTAACCCAACATTTCACAACACGAGCTGACGACAGCCATGCAGCACCTGTCTCACAGTTCCCTAAGGCACCAAAGCATCTCTGCTAAGTTCTGTGGATGTCAAGAGTAGGTAAGGTTCTTCGCGTTGCATCGAATTAAACCACATGCTCCACCGCTTGTGCGGGCCCCCGTCAATTCATTTGAGTTTTAACCTTGCGGCCGTACTCCCCAGGCGGTCGATTTAACGCGTTAGCTCCGGAAGCCACGCCTCAAGGGCACAACCTCCAAATCGACATCGTTTACAGCGTGGACTACCAGGGTATCTAATCCTGTTTGCTCCCCACGCTTTCGCACCTGAGCGTCAGTCTTTGTCCAGGGGGCCGCCTTCGCCACCGGTATTCCTCCAGATCTCTACGCATTTCACCGCTACACCTGGAATTCTACCCCCCTCTACAAGACTCTAGCCTGTCAGTTTTGAATGCAGTTCCCAGGTTAAGCCCGGGGATTTCACATCCAACTTAACAGACCGCCTGCGTGCGCTTTACGCCCAGTCATTCCGATTAACGCTTGCACCCTCCGTATTACCGCGGCTGCTGGCACGGAGTTAGCCGGTGCTTCTTCTGCGGGTAACGTCAATCGGTAAGGTTATTAACCTTACCGCCTTCCTCCTCGCTGAAAGTGCTTTACAACCCGAAGGCCTTCTTCACACACGCGGCATGGCTGCATCAGGCTTGCGCCCATTGTGCAATATTCCCCACTGCTGCCTCCCGTAGGAGTCTGGACCGTGTCTCAGTTCCAGTGTGGCTGGTCATCCTCTCAGACCAGCTAGGGATCGTCGCCTAGGTGAGCCATTACCTCACCTACCAGCTAATCCCATCTGGGCACATCCGATGGCAAGAGGCCCGAAGGTCCCCCTCTTTGGTCCGAAGACGTTATGCGGTATTAGCTACCGTTTCCAGTAGTTATCCCCCTCCATCAGGCAGTTTCCCAGACATTACTCACCCGTCCGCCGCTCGTCACCCAGAGAGCAAGCTCCCCTGTGCTACCGCTCGACTTGCATGTGTTAGGCCTGCCGCCAGCGTTCAATCTGAGCCATGATCAAACTCTTCAATTTAAGATTTGTTTGATTTGCTGAACTCGTCAGCGATGCTCAAAGAATTAAAACTGTTTATTCGTAATGAATTTCACTGTTGTTCACTCTTCAAGACTTTTTATATCGTTAAGATACGGTCTTGTGAGTGCCCACACAGATTGTCTGATTATATTGTTAAAGAGCAGTGCCACTTCATCGGTGGCGCGGGCTGCATATACTATGCTTTTCCGCTGTGAAGTCAAGTCATTACTGACCGCCTTCGTTGAATCTTTTTTCCTGACACCGCAATCGCGTGCCGCTGTTGCCGTGTCAGTGGAGGCGGATTATAGGGACTTCTCGCACGCTGACAAGTGCTAAATGCAAAATAATTACCGAGTGAGTTTTTTTTCAGCAAAGCGCATTAAAAGACAGCGTTATGCCGGGTTTTTCGCCACTAATTGAGCGAAATCTTGTGCGAAACGGGCAACCTGCTGCCAGTCCGTATATTCAATTTCTTTCGTGCTATCCGTTTCGCCGCCCGTCATACGCATAATAAGCTGAATCATTACCCGATCGAACCAACGATAACGCGGATAACGCAGGGCACCCGCGAACACACAACACAGATCGGGTTGCCAAGGGGAATTCAGCAAAAATTTACGCGTATAGGCATTGGTTTGTATTGTGCGCTTTTCTGGCTTACGCGCAGTGAGGTTCACGGAAAAGAATGCGCTGGGTAGCTGTTGCAGAGAAGTCAGATGCTTATGGATAAATTGATTTACCACAGGATGAAAGCGCCCGTACCGAATCGACGCCCCAATCAGGACCCGATCGTATTGGCTCAGATCGATATCATTCGCATTGAGTACGTTAACCACATCGCACTCCAAGGTTCCTTTCAGCGTATTCGCAATAGAGGAGGCAATCGCTCTTGTTTGCCCATCCCGACTCGAAAACACGATCAAAGCTTTCATTGTTCTTTATCCTTATGGGGACTATTCCCGCCAGAAGGTTGGCGTAAACAGCACTAAAAGCGTGAAGACTTCTAAACGACCAAACAGCATTGTCAGTATCAGAATCCATTTTGCCGCATCATTCATCGAGGTAAAATTCTCCGCGACAACCCCCAGCCCCGGCCCCAGGTTATTCAATGTGGCGGCGACCGCCGCAAACGCAGAGAAATCATCAACGCCTGTCGCAATGACGGCTAGCATACTGACAATAAAAACCAGTGCATACGCGGAAAAGAATCCCCACACGGCTTCAAGAATACGTTCTGGCAGCGCCCGATGGCCCAATTTAATGGTGTAAACCGCATTCGGGTGTACTAAACGCTTAAGCTCACGCGATCCTTGTAAGAAAAGCAGCAGGATACGAATCACTTTCAAGCCGCCCCCGGTTGAGCCCGCACACCCGCCAATAAACGCGGAACACAGAAGCAAAACCGGCAGAAAAAGCGGCCACGATGCAATGCTATCCGTCGTAAACCCTGCCGTTGTCGCCATCGAGACAACCTGGAAAAATGCCTGATTGATCGTCTGCATTCCGCTGTCATAAACGTGGTGGAACCACAGAACCATCGTACACACGGCCACCAGCGACAGTTGAACAAAAATGAACATGCGGAATTCTGGGTCACGCCAGTATACCTTCAGGCTGCGGCCGCTCAGCAGGGCAAAGTGCAAACCAAAGTTACAGCCGGAAATCAGCAGGAATATCGCGATGATGGTGTTAATCGTTGGGCTATTAAAATAGCCGATACTCGCATCATGAGTAGAGAACCCCCCAACGGACACCGTAGAGAAACTGTGCCCAATTGCATCAAATATCGGCATGCCAGCCAGCCAAAGCGCGACGGCACAGGCAATCGTAAGTAAGAGATAAATCAGCCACAGCGTTTTTGCCGTATCGGCAATACGCGGGCGCATTTTGTTTTCCTTCAGCGGCCCCGGCATTTCTGCACGATAAAGCTGCATCCCACCGACACCAAGAATCGGCAGGATAGCAACGGCGAGTACGATGATCCCCATCCCGCCAAACCATTGCAGCATTTGTCGATAAAACAGAATGGCTTTAGGCAGTGAATCCAACCCGACCAGCGTAGTGGCGCCCGTTGTCGTTAACCCAGAGAACGATTCGAAAAAAGCATCCGTTACGCCCAAATTAGGATGTTCAGCAAACAGGAAAGGCAGCGCACCGACGCTGCCCAGCACCGTCCAGAAGAGGACTACAATCAGGAATCCTTCACGAGATTTCAGTTCATGCTTCTGTTTTCGGTTTGGTAGCCACAGCATGATGCCAATCGCCAACGCGACAATAAATGTCTGCGTAAACGCCCGGCCTGCGCCATCACGGTAAATTAACGCCACCAGTCCGGGAATAACCATCGTCCCGGAAAAAAGGATAACCAATTGGCCGACAATACGGGTTATGGCGCGCAAGTGCATCGCAGGGAATTCCTTAATGATTCATAAAAAGCGCTGGGATTATTATGGAACCGGCAATAAATGCAACGCACCGCGACTTAAATCACGTAATTTCGTTGCCGCTTCTTCGGTTCCCCTTACGGGGATAGAGAACCGCAATACAACTTCCACGCCATATTCACTATGCAGCACTTTCCCGCCAAGCTGGAAAATCAGGGATTCAACCTGAGGCAACAGCGCATAGTCACAGTGTAAGCCATACTCTTTTTGCAATACTTTCTCTTGTAGCGATATCAGTTTCAGCGCTTGCTGAACACCACCGCCATAAGCCTTCACTAACCCGCCAGTGCCCAGCGGGATGCCGCCATAGTAACGCACCACTACTGCCGTAATCTCACCGATACCGCTTCCCATCAACTGTGACAACATCGGTTTGCCCGCCGTGCCGGATGGCTCGCCATCGTCAGAAAAACCAAGCTGCTGGGAATCGTCGGGCGCACCTGCAACAAACGCCCAGCAGTGATGCCCCGCCGAGGCATGCTCTTCCCGGACGTGCTGGATAAACGCTTTTGCCGCGTCGATTCCCGGCGTTGCCGCCAGGATCGTCGTAAAGCGGCTTTTCTTGATTTCCTCGCTGAAGCTCACTGGCGCAGCAGGAACGGGATACGCTTGCATCAGGCCAGATTCAGGTCGCGCGTCATGTTCTCCACACGCCCTTCATGAATGACAATATTATCTTCGATACGGATACCGCCAAACAGTTTCAACGCCTCGATTTTTTGCCAGTCAAAGTACTGACTCAATTCGCCCTCACGCCACGGAGCAAGCAAGGATTCGATGAAATAGATTCCCGGCTCGATCGTCATGACCATGCCAGGTTCAAGCACGCGGGTACAACGCAGGTAAGGATGCTGCGACGGCGCAGCCAAGTGTGTACCGCGATCGTCTTGCATAAATCCGGCGACATCATGCACTTGCAAGCCCAGCGGGTGACCAAGACCATGTGGCAGAAAAGGCGATGTGAGCCCCTGCTCCACCATGGCTTCTTCGCTGATATCCCGCACCAACTGATGCGATTTCAGCAGCTTCGCAATCCGCTGATGCATCTGAATATGGTAATCGGTATAACGCACGCCCGCCTGAACGGTATCAATCAATGAAAGCATTTCCTGATTGAGATCTTTAATCAGCAGGGCAAACGCGCCATCGCTCTGTGCGGAATAGGTACGCGTAAGATCGGCGGCATAGCCGTTATATTCCGCCCCTGCATCAATCAGGAAGCTGCGGACATCGGAAGGCACCTGATGATCGAGCTGGGTATAGTGCAACACCGCCGCATGTTCATTGAGCGCGATGATATTGCCGTAAGGGACATCGATATCACGATGACCAGTGGCCGTCAGATACGCCAGATTAATATCGAATTCGCTCATGCCGGACAGAAATGCTTCATGCGCGGCACGATGACCGATAACCGCGGTCTTCTGCGCTTCACGCATGCAGGCCAATTCGTAATCTGTTTTGTAAGCGCGATGATAGTGCAGGTAATCCAGCACGCCCTGAGGATTGATATTATCCGCACGAATGCCCAAATCCTGCGCACGCTGCGGGGCGTAGCCGATATAGGCAACACGATCGCGCTGCGATGGAAGCAGTTGCCCGATATCATCGGCATTCCGTAGCACGGTAATCTCAATCTCTTCAGTCCAGAAACTCTCGGGGACTGGCGCAACGTTATGCCAGTAATCGACTGGCGAATAGAACCACAGCTTCGGCGGATTAACGCCGTCAACCCAGAGCCAGCAGTTCGGCACCTGCGTGACGGGCACCCACGCTTTAAACTGCGGGTTAACTTTGAAAGGATAGTAGTGATCGTCGAGAAAAACGGTCAACAGCTCACCAGAGTGAATCAGTAATGCGTCAAGCTGATGGCGCGCTAAAACCGCCTGAGCACGCGTTTGCAGCGTCGCCAGATGGTGATGATATAAAGAAGCCAGCTTTTCCATGAGTATCCTTGTACGTCACGACATGATCCCTTCATTTTAACACAGGCATTCCCCAAGGGCAGCGTCCGGTGCTTTGTGATCGATTCGGCAAAAAATTAATCTCTCGTTTGCAAAAAATTAACATTAAAACCACAATTCGATTATCTGGTCATACCAGATCACTCACACAAACAGCGGAGATGAACATGCTTTATCAAGGTGAATCCCTCTACCTTAACTGGCTTGAGGACGGCATTGTCGAGCTGGTATTTTCTGCCTCAGGCTTCGTAAACAAGCTAGATACCCGCACGGTTGCCAGCCTGGGTAAGGCGCTGGACGTTCTGGCGGAACAGCCGAACCTGAAGGGCTTACTGTTACGCTCTGACAAACCGGCATTTATTGTCGGTGCCGACATCACGGAATTCCTTTCTCTTTTTGCAGTACCGGCCGAAAAGCTGCATGAATGGCTTGTCTTCGCCAACCGCATTTTCAGCCGCCTTGAGGATTTACCCGTTCCCACACTGTCCGCAATCAATAGCTATGCGTTGGGCGGTGGGTGTGAGTGCGTACTGGCAACCGACTTTCGTTTAGCAACGACGGATGCACGCATCGGGCTGCCTGAGACCAAACTGGGGATTATGCCGGGCTTTGGCGGCACAGTCAGGCTACCACGCCTGTTGGGAGCCGACAGCGCGCTAGAGATCATCGCCGCAGGCAAAGATATCAGCGCAGCCGATGCCTTAAAAGTGGGACTCGTGCAGGCCGTTGTCGCCAATGACAAACTTGTTCCCGCTGCCATCAAGATGTTGAAACAGGCGATTGACGGCTCACTGGACTGGCAGGCTTACCGACGTCCGAAACTTGCCCTGCTGAAGCTCAATAAGATTGAAGCCATGATGAGCTTTACCACCGCCAAAGCGATGGTGCTGCAAACCGCTGGCAAGCACTATCCCGCACCGATGCTAGCGGTAAAAACCATCGAGGCCGCCGCGACTATGACGCGCGACGACGCATTGCAGCTCGAAACGCAGCATTTCGTTCAACTGGCGCGTTCAAATGAAGCTCGCGCCCTCGTTGGCATTTTCCTAAACGATCAATATGTTAAAGGCAAAGCGAAGAAACTGATTGGCGAGACATCCGTGCCGCAGCAGGCCGCCGTGCTAGGTGCTGGCATTATGGGTGGCGGCATTGCCTATCAATCCGCGTTCAAAGGCGTGCCGATTCGGATGAAAGATATCAATGAGAAGCCGCTCGCGCTGGGGATGAATGAGGCAGCCAAGCTACTGAATAAACAGATGGAGCGCGGCAAGCTGGACGGAATGAAAATGGCGACGATTCTGGCGAGCATTCAGCCAACGTTGGATTACGCCGGGTTCGAGCGCACTGACATCGTCGTTGAAGCCGTGGTTGAGAACCCGAAAATCAAAGCCAGCGTATTAGCGGAAGTCGAATCGCACGTTAACGAGAAGACGATTCTGGCGTCGAATACCTCAACCATCCCGATTGCTACGCTGGCGACATCGTTAAAACGACCGCAAAACTTCTGCGGAATGCACTTCTTCAACCCGGTGCATCGCATGCCATTGGTCGAAATTATTCGCGGCCCTAAAACCAGCGATAGCACCATCGCCAGCGTGGTGGCTTACGCCAGCAAGATGGGCAAAACACCGATAGTCGTGAACGACTGCCCCGGATTCTTCGTGAATCGGGTGCTGTTCCCCTACTTTGCTGCATTCAGCCTACTGCTCAGAGACGGTGCCGATTTCCGTGAGATCGATAACGTCATGGAGAAAAAATTCGGCTGGCCGATGGGCCCCGCCTATCTGCTGGATGTGGTTGGCATTGATACCGCTCACCATGCCCAGGCTGTGATGGCAGAGGGCTTCCCACAGCGCATGGCGAAAGATTATCACGATGCGATTGATGTACTGTTTGAACACCAGCGCTTCGGACAGAAGAATGGCCACGGCTTCTATCGTTATCAAACCGATGGCAAAGGGAAACTGCGTAAAGAGCAGGATGACGCTGTAGATACGTTCCTTCAGGACATCAGCCAACCGAGAAAAACATTCAGCGCGGAAGAGATTATCGCTCGCATGATGATTCCGATGGTTAATGAAGTCGCGCGCTGTCTGGAAGAAGGTATCGTCGCCAGCCCTGCCGAAGCAGACATGGCGCTGGTGTACGGGTTAGGTTTCCCACCCTTCCACGGTGGAGCCTGCCGCTATCTGGATACATTAGGCAGCCAACGTTATGTCGAGATGGCGCAACAGTTGGCGCACCTCGGTGCAATCTATCAAGTGCCAAGCGACTTACAGCAAAAGGCCAAAAGTAATGAAGGCTATTATCCATCGGTCGCGCCACACGCGGGCGTTTCTTACGGTCAACCGGCATGAGGACAGGAAATATGGAAAAGGTAGTGATTGTTGATGCCGTACGCACGCCGATGGGACGATCCAAAGGCGGAGCCTTCCGTCAGGTGAGAGCCGAAGACCTGTCCGCGCACCTGATGCGCAGCTTATTAAGCCGTAACGCAGCGCTAGACGCCCATGAGATCGACGATATCTATTGGGGATGTGTACAGCAAACACTGGAGCAAGGCTTCAACGTGGCTCGCAATGCCGCGTTGCTGGCTGAAATCCCGATGAATGTCCCCGCGACCACGGTTAACCGACTGTGCGGTTCCTCCATGCAGGCGCTTCACGATGCTGCCCGCGCGATTATGGTCGGTGACGCGAACGTCTGCTTAATCGGTGGTGTTGAGCATATGGGACATGTGCCGATGAATCATGGCGTCGATTTTCATCCGGGGCTAAGCCGCACCATAGCTAAAGCCGCAGGAATGATGGGGCTGACGGCCGAAATGCTAGCACGTATGCACAATATTGGTCGTGAGATGCAGGATCAATTCGCCGCCCGCTCACACCAGCGAGCGTACAACGCCACCCAATCTGGCGCATTCCGTCATGAAATCATCCCCACGACGGGGCATGACGCAGACGGCGCGCTGCAACGTTTCGATTATGATGAAGTGATTCGTCCAGACACCACCGTCGATAGCCTTGCCGCACTCAAACCAGCATTTGATCCGGTTAACGGCACGGTGACAGCAGGGTCATCCTCAGCGTTGTCCGACGGCGCAGCGGCCATGTTGATCATGAGCGAATCCCGTGCGGCATCGTTAGGGCTACCCGTGCGAGCACGCATTCGGGCGATGGCCGTGGTGGGCTGCGGTCCGTCGATTATGGGTTACGGCCCCGTCCCGGCGACCAAACTGGCGCTGAAACGAGCAGGGTTGAGCCTCACCGATATCGGTATCTTTGAGCTGAATGAAGCATTCGCCGCCCAGACGCTGCCCTGTATTAAAGATCTGGGTCTATTGGAACAGCTTGATGAAAAGATCAATCTCAACGGCGGCGCGATTGCGCTGGGTCACCCGCTCGGCTGCTCAGGCGCACGTATCTCTACTACGTTGATTAATCTGATGGAAAGTCGCGATACCCAGTTTGGCGTGGCAACGATGTGTATCGGGTTAGGACAAGGTATTGCAACCGTGTTTGAGCGCGTCTAAACACAGGAAAGCGCTGTCAGAGGACGGCTAGAAACCAAAAATCCCACAGCCGTGGGATTTTCATTTTTACTGCTGATGTCTTACTGCATCGACCATTTCAAATAAACGAAAACGCGTCGCCGAACATATGGGCAGCCAGCGCACCGCGCTCATTACAAAAACGCTCACGCGCAATTTTCGCCATTTCAAAGCGCCCGGCAATGTAAATATCCTGTTCTGCCAGTGAACCGTAATCCTGCAAGACCGCGCTCAGAACGGTGCCCGTTCTGCCATTCCACCCTTCTTCCGGCTGTTCGACTACCGGCACCACACGCAGAGTCGGGTGCTTAGCCGCAAACCCCTCAAGCTCCGTTAAGTCATACAGATGCTGGGATTCACGTCCGCCCCAGTAAATGGAGATATCGCGCTCAGGTTGCTGTGCCAGCGCGGTCAGAAGAATAGAACGCACATACGAAAACCCCGTTCCGCCCGCAATCAATACCAGCGGTCGCGTACTCTCCTCTCGCAGCCAGGCTTCACCATGCGGAATATCGACCGTCAGGTTTTTTTCCTTGTGAATACGTTCCATCACGGCCATCGCGTAAAGGTTCAGTTCGGACGCCCCAATATGCAACTCAATAAAATCTTTATCCATCGGGGTTGATGCCAGTGAGAAAGGGCGTTTATCTCGGTCGCCCATCACCACCATCAAATATTGGCCAGCCCGAAAGGAAAAAGGCGCTTCAGGTAACAAACGAACGCGATAAACCGTATCGGTTATGGCTTCGACCGAAGTCACTTTACAGCTCAATGTTGTCATGCATTCCCTCTATAGGGTCATAAAAGCAAAACTGAGAACAGAGCAGGCGTTAACGCTGGGGCTCTCTGTCACTAAAAATGGCCAATTCGTCCCATATTTCATCAATGCGGGCACAAACCTGCGGGTCTTTCTTAATGGGGTGTCCCCACTCACGCTGCGTTTCGCCAGGCCATTTATTGGTGGCATCCAGACCCATTTTTGAACCGAGGCCAGAGACCGGCGAGGCGAAATCAAGATAGTCTATCGGCGTGTTTTCCACTAATACCGTATCGCGCGCCGGGTCCATACGCGTCGTGATCGCCCAGATCACGTCTTTCCAGTCGCGCGCGTTAACGTCATCATCGCAGACAATAACAAATTTCGTATACATGAACTGGCGTAAAAAAGACCAGACGCCCATCATGACGCGTTTCGCATGGCCCGCGTACTGTTTCTTCATGGTAACGACCGCCAGACGGTAAGAGCAACCCTCCGGTGGCAAATAAAAATCGACAATCTCAGGAAACTGCTTTTGCAGGATTGGTACAAAAACTTCATTCAACGCCACACCGAGTACCGCGGGCTCATCCGGCGGACGCCCGGTGTAAGTCGAGTGATAAATGGCATTTTGGCGTTGAGTAATATGTGTGACGGTAAAGACCGGAAAGTGATCAACTTCATTGTAATAGCCAGTATGGTCACCATACGGCCCTTCTGCCGCCATTTCTCCCGGCTCAATATAGCCTTCCAGCACAATTTCGGCACTGGCGGGGACTTCTAAATCGTTCGACAGGCACTTCACCACTTCAGTCTTATGCCCACGCAGCAACCCCGCAAAGGCATATTCTGACAGCGTGTCGGGGACAGGTGTCACCGCACCGAGGATCGTCGCTGGGTCAGCCCCCAGCGCGACAGCAACGGGAAAACGCTGCCCCGGATGTTCCTGACACCACTCCTGAAAATCCAGTGCGCCGCCGCGATGCGATAGCCAGCGCATAATCAGTTTGTTTTTATCCAGCACCTGCTGGCGATAGATCCCCAGATTCTGCCGCTCTTTATGCGGCCCCCGCGTCACGGTAAGTCCCCAGGTAATCAGCGGCGCAGCATCTTCCGGCCAGCACTGCATCACCGGAATTCGACGCAGATCAACATCATCACCTTGCCAAATCTGTTCCTGACACGGTGCAGAAGATAACCGCTTCGTCGGCATATTCAGTACTTGACGAAACTTCGGCATTTTATCTACCAGATCGCGGAACCCTTTCGGCGGCTCTGGCTCTTTCAAAAATGCCAGCAGTTTGCCTACGTCTCGCAATGCGCTGACCTCTTCCTGTCCCATTCCCAATGCAACACGTTTCGGCGTACCAAATAAATTGCACAGCACCGGCATGTCATAGCCTTTGGGGTTCTCAAACAGGAGGGCTGGACCTTCCGCACGCAGCGTCCGGTCGGCAATTTCCGTCATTTCAAGGTAGGGATCGATGGGCTGGGTAATGCGTTTCAACTCCCCTCTCTCTTCCAGCAGTGAGAGGAATTCGCGTAAGTCACGGTATTTCATGCTATTCATCGGAGGCAGTCTATCGTTCTGGCTATTATAAAGTCTCTTAGCCAACCTGTCGCTTCCCGCAATGCCTATTTATGGCAAGAATCTAATCACCATCAAGAATTCGCTTGTCATAATGTGGTAGCAAAAATATTTGCCGAAAATTTTTTATCCTTGCTCGCTTTTGTTATGCTTGCGCGTCGGAATCATAAGTCTGCGAAATTATGGAAGCCTGGTACTTACTGTATTGTAAACGTGGTCAACTGCTGCGAGCGAAAGAGCATCTGGAACATCAGGATGTCACCTGTGTGAGCCCGATGATCACATTGGATAAGATCGTTCGTGGTAAACGGACGGAAGTGTGTGAGCCGTTGTTCCCGAACTACCTGTTTGTGGAGTTCGATCCCGAACGCATCCACACCACCACCATCAGCGCGACGCGTGGGGTGAGTAACTTTGTGCGATTTGGCGCACTACCGGCGACCATTCCGCAACAGGTTATCGATGAATTATCACTTCGCTCTATGCAAGAGATCATCATTGACCCGTTAACGCCACAACCCGGTGATAGCGTAGTGATAACCGATGGTGTCTTCTCTGGTCTTCAGGCTATCTACACCGAACCTGATGGTGAAGCTCGCTCAATGTTATTGCTGAATATGCTAAACAAGCAGGTCAAACACAGCATAGATAACCGAGAATTTCGTAAAACCTAGTCCAACACCGCCTTATTGCTCTATCCGGCGCATTTATAACACGCCGGATGAGAACGGGCCTAGCGTTGCATATGCTGATCCTGCAGCCACTGTGCGACACGCTTAGCAAAATAGGTCAGCACTCCATCTGCACCCGCGCGTTTAAAGCACAACAGAGACTCCATCACGACGGGTTGCTCCTGCAACCAACCATTCTGAATTGCTGCCATGTGCATCGCATATTCGCCAGATACCTGATAAGCAAACGTCGGCACGCCGAACGACTCTTTGACGCGACGCACCACGTCCAGATAAGGCATCCCCGGTTTGACCATCACCATATCCGCGCCTTCCTGCAAATCCTGTGCAATTTCCTGCAAAGCTTCATCGCTGTTGGCCGGGTCCATCTGGTAGGTTTTCTTGTTGCCACCTTTCAGGTTACCCGCTGAGCCCACGGCGTCACGGAAAGGTCCGTAATAGCACGATGCATATTTAGCCGAGTACGCCATGATCTGGGTATTGATCAGGTTTTGTGCTTCAAGGGTGTCACGAATCGCGCCGATGCGGCCATCCATCATGTCGCTGGGCGCAATAATTTCTGCGCCGGCTTCTGCATGGGACAGCGCCTGACGTACCAAAATCTCTTTGGTGACGTCGTTAATCACATAACCATCCGCATCGATAATCCCGTCCTGCCCATGTGTAGTATAGGGATCGAGCGCCACATCCGTCAGCAACCCCAGCTCAGGAACAGCGTCTTTCAGCGCGCGGATCGTGCGAGGAACCAGACCATCCGGGTTATAGGCTTCTTCGGCATAGAGTGATTTTTTATCCGCTTCAATGACGGGGAACAGTGACAGCACCGGAACGCCGAGCTTAGCGATCTCTTCGGCCTCTTTCAAAAGCACGTCGATAGTCATCCGGTATACCCCCGGCATTGAGGGAACTTCCTGACGATGATTTTTCCCTTCCATCACGAAAACGGGATAAATCAAATCATTCACCGTCAGTTGATTTTCAGCAACCAGGCGACGGCTGAAATCATGGCGGCGAATACGGCGCATACGTCGGCCGGGGAACGTGCCGGGAAAAGCAGTGCTCATGTCATTATTCTCCTGAATCAGGCCAGCCGGAAAACCCGGCGGGCATTTTCATCTGTAACCTGCCCCAACCACGTGGAATCTTCTCCACGCCACGCCGCAATTTGGCGAATAATATGAGGCAGATAACAGGGTTCGTTACGGCGAGAGGCCGGTTTAGGGCGTAAATCCCGAGGTAACAGATAGGGTGCATCGGTTTCCACCAACAGCCGATCGGCAGGAATATGCGGCAATAAGGTTCGCAGCTCAAGTCCGCGACGCTCATCGCAAACACAGCCGGTAATGCCGATCATCAGCCCCGCAGCCAGACACTCATCCAATTCATGACGGTTACCGGTAAAGCAGTGAACCACAGCGGCAGGTAACTGATTCAGCCAGGGAGTCAACAGAGAAATAAAGCGGGAATGGGCATCGCGGCAGTGAAGGAAAACGGGCATAGACAGCTCAGCAGCAATCGCCAGCTGTGCGCTAAATGCCCGTTCCTGTTCTTCTGGCGTCGAGAAGTTACGGTTGAAATCCAACCCGCATTCGCCAATGGCAACCACGCAGACAGCATTTGCCATGTGGTGAATCTGTTCGGCAACAGCGTCATTCCATTGGCTGGCATCATGCGGATGAACACCCGCCGTTGACCAACAGTAATCGGGATAGGCTTGCGCCAGTAACATCGCCTGATGGCTTTCCTGAACATTGGTTCCGGTGATCAAGGCACCACTGACCCCCGCTTGCATTGCCCGGATGACGACCTGATCCCGGTCTTTTGCAAACTGATAACTGGTTAGGTTGACACCGATATCAAACATGACTTTCACTCTGGCGAATAATCGAGTAGGAGGCGAGATTACTCCCGCCGTCCTCTCACACCACCGTACGTGCGGTTCCGCATACGGCGGTTCATGTTAACTCTGGAACTGCCGTTGCTGCTCCACTAGTGATATCAAGCCGAGTCGTCTGAACTGCGCCGTCTTTATCGCATCATTCATGTGACTCGACCCCGCGTTCCACCACGCTCCTCGCTGGTTACTCGCCGACCTCCACGCTCGCTTTTCACACAAGCCCGCTCGCATTAGCATTCGGGCTCGCGTATACGTTCGTTTCCATTGCCGCCACAGTAGACTGCGCAGTTTACGCCTGACCCAGCCGTCAATCTTCTCCAGAACTCCTTTTACTTCCGTGTATCTGAAGTAGCTCATCCAGCCTCGCAGTATCGGTGTGAGTTCATTGATTACGCCTTTCACTGATTTCGTCGCGTGCCCTGTCGTCAGGCTACGGATCTTCTCCTTCAGCCTCTCGACACTGCTCCCTGCGATCTTCAGTCGGGTCTGTTTGTGCCGTGTCACGCTGTATCCCAGGAACTTACGCTCCCACGGTCGCGACACCGAACTCTTCTGCTCATTGACCTTTAGCTTCAGTATGTCTCTCAGGTACACCCTGATTGCCCTAAAGATATGCTCGCCTGCTTTGCGACTGCTCACGTAAATGTTGCAGTCATCCGCATAGCGACAGAAGCTGTGACCTCGACGCTCCAGTTCTTTATCCAGTTCATCCAGCAGAATGTTCGACAGTAGCGGCGACAACGGTCCGCCCTGCGGCATTCCCTTACCTCGCTTCTCTGTCTCGCACCCGTTCGTCATTTCCGCTTCAAGGTAGCGACGTATCAGTTTCAACAGCCGTTTATCCCTGACATGCCTCGCCAGACGTGACATCAAAATGTCATGATCCACCCGGTCAAAGAACTTTTCCAGATCCAGATCGACCACCCAGCGTTTCCCGCTTTGTATGTAGCGCTGTGCCTGTTGCACTGCCTGCCACGCATTGCGGTTACTTCTGAACCCGTAACTCGATTCGCAGAAGTGCGGCTCCACGACCGGACTGAGTTGTTGTGCTATCGCCTGCTGGATAAGCCTGTCCACTACCGTCGGGATACCCAGGGTTCTCACGCCGCCGTCCGGCTTTGGGATATCCACTCTGCGTATCGCCTGCGGCTGGTAGGCGCCCGTAATCAATGCCTGCCTGATACTCGCCCAGTTCTGTTTCAGCCACGGCTTCAACTCCGTCACTTTCAGGTTATCTACCCCTGCCGCGCCGTTGTTTTCCACCACGCGCTGATAGGCCAGCATCAGGTTCTCTCTCGTTATCACCGTTTCCATCGTCAACGGCATTTCCGCTTTCGTTTGCCCACCGACCGCCGTGGGGATTTCAGCACCCTCATGCAGCACTGACGGATACTGTCCGTCTCCTCTGCCGCTGGCCGCAGTGCTCTGCGCTTGTGCCTCATTAATTCCCATCGAGTATCGGTGTCCTAATCACGGTTAATCATGTTCAGCCCTTCATGCTGCCAGTTATGCAGCACTACTACGGCTTCGGCTGACTGCTGCACGTTCATCCCGTCGCCTCTCGACGCTCGGTAGCCCTGAAGCAAACGTGCAGCCCTCCCGGGGTAATTCGCGCGACCTTCCTGCTTATGCCTGTCAGCTTTACGTCACAGCGTTCTGTGCAAGTATTGGGCTTTGATGATATTTGCCACCTTACCCCGCTGTGCCGCCTAAACTGCTTCCTGTTCGTCAGGCCAGCATTTTGCCTTCAGCTTCCTTCAGATCCCACCTCGCGGTGGGCACCCTTGCCGTTCGGCTAACACTTCCCCTTGCCGGGTGTGTAGAGGACTTTCACCGCCAAGTCGCCCCTTGACCACTACAGTCAACGGACAGCGCCCGTCAAGGCGCTACGCGCCATGCCCGGCGCACAAAAATAAGACCTCTCAAAGAGAGGTCATTTTACCGTCCTGCCGCAGGGAACTGTTCGTTACTACGATGGCTCTTCCGTCTCAGCCCGTCGGCCTTTGCCAACATAAAACCGCGCGAAGAAGACACCGATCTCAAACAGTAGATACATCGGAATCGCCAGTAGCGTCTGTGAGAAAACGTCCGGCGGCGTCAGCAGCATCCCGACAACGAATGCGCCCACCAAAATATAAGGCCGCTTTTTCTTCAGGTCTTCTGGCGTCACCACACCACTCCAGCAGAGCAGTACAATGGCAACGGGCACCTCAAACGATACGCCAAACGCCATGAACAGCGCCATAACAAAATCGAGGTAGTTATTGATGTCGGTCGCGATCAACACGCCAACAGGTGCCGTTTTCGCGAAAAAACCGAACGCCAGCGGGAACACCACAAAGTACGCAAATGCCATGCCCGAATAAAACAGCAGGCTGCTGGATACCAGCAACGGCATCATGAGGCGACGCTCGTGTTTATATAGAGCAGGAGCCACAAATGCCCACACCTGATACAGCACCAACGGCGCGGCGACAAATACTGAGACAATCATCGTCAGCTTTATCGGCGTAAAGAAAGGCGAGGCGACATCCGTCGCGATCATGCTAGCACCGGCAGGTAACTGCTCGATGAGCGGCGCAGAAACCACTTGGTAAATGTCATTGGCAAAGAACACCAGCACAACAAATACCGCCAGCACACAGAGAATGCTGTTCAGTAGCCGCTTGCGTAGCTCAATCAGGTGGCTAATTAGCGGTTGAGTATCTTCATCGGCCATAAACTAACGACTATCGCTCGGTTGGCGGGCAGAAACAGCAGAAGACTGGGACTGCTCAGGTTTGACATTATCGTTGCCGACAGCTTCATCACTCGTAGCATTGCGGCCATCATGGTGATGTTCAGCAGCAGTACCGTTTTCAGATTTAGGTTGGCTGTCTGCCGGACGTACTGCGGTTTCCGCTTCAATCACCCCGTCGTAGGCCGCTTCGGGATCGTTCAGCCGGGTATTGTGTTGCGGTTCCATCGTCACACTATGCCCATCCAATTTTTGGTGGTCATCTGATTTTTGCAGTGACAATGGCTCGGTATAGCCACGTTTCATCGCGTCTGCTGCTTCTTTGAGTTCATCCATTGAGGCTTTCAACTCAGGCGACAGATTCTGCAAACTGGCTTTTTCGACTTTCTTCAGGCTTTCCTGAAACTCCTGGAGTTTCAGCTCCTGCGACAGTTCATTCTGAACCGTAGACGCCAGCGAACGCAGCGTCCTGATCCAACTTGCAACCGTTCTGACTGCCACAGGCAAGCGCTCGGGTCCGAGAACAATCAGGCCGAGGACCATCACCAATAGCAATTCACCAAAACCGATATCGAACACAGATTACACCTGCTCTTTATGCTGGCTCTTCGTGTCGCTCTGCTTAACGTCTGATTGGTTGTCAGCGATAGACTTGGTAGAGAAATCAGCATCTGGCTGCGTTTTATCTGCACTAGTGGACGACTGATCGTCACCCATCGCTTTCTTAAAACCCTTGATTGACGCGCCCAAATCCGAACCCAGAGTTCTCAGTTTCTTAGTTCCGAACAGCAAGATGACGATAACTGCGATAATCAGCAGGTTCCAGAGACTAATACCACCCATAATATTTACCTCTTTGCAAAAGGGGAACGACAGAATTCTCGTTATTATATCGGTTAATTCTGACGTGCATCATGATCTGTTTCAACGAGTTCGACGCCAGCCGATAATCCAGACAACTATTCCTGCTGCCATCAACCCTGCGGGAACCATATCGGCTTCAACACAGCTGATAAGTAACAACGTACCACTGATTAGCAGGGTTGCGCCAATACCCAAAAGATATCGTGACTGCCCTTGACGCGCCTGCTGCGTTTTCAACTCATGGGTCAACTTATCAACACTTTGTTTTAACATCTTATTCTGACGCAATCCGTCATAAAACAGTTCAGGGATTTCCGGCAATTTCTCAGCCCAAAACGGTGCTTTTTCTTTGAGTGCACGGAAAACCGCAGGTAAACCGACCTGTTGCTTCAGCCAGCTCTCCAGAAACGGCTTGGCGGTTTTCCACAGGTCAAGCTGCGGATAAAGCTGCCGACCAACGCCTTCAATATACAGCAGCGTTTTTTGCAGTAACACCAACTGAGGCTGTACTTCCATATTGAAGCGACGCGCCGTATTAAACAAATTCAATAATACATGGCCGAACGAAATTTCTGCCAACGGCTTCTCAAAGATCGGTTCACAGACTGTACGAATAGCAAATTCAAAATCTGCCACATTAGTGTCCGCCGGCACCCACCCCGAGTCCACATGCAGCTCGGCAACTTTACGATAATCACGGTTGAAAAACGCGATGAAATTCTCAGCCAAATAGCGCTTATCTTCTTTATTCAACGAACCGACAATACCGCAATCAATACCGATGTATTGCGGATCTTCCGGATGCTCGTGGCTAATAAAGATATTGCCGGGATGCATATCCGCATGGAAGAAACTGTCGCGAAAGACCTGCGTGAAGAAAACCTGAACGCCGCGTTCCGCCAGTAACTTCATGTCCGTGCCATTGGCTTTCAGCGCATCGACATCAGAAACAGGAATACCGTAGATTCGCTCCATCACCAGCATGCTTTCGCTGCAATAATCCGAATAAATTTCCGGCACATACAGCATTGGGCTGTTATCAAAATTACGCCGTAGCTGGATGGCATTCGCCGCTTCGCGCAACAGGTTCAGCTCATCAAGCAGCGTTTTTTCGTATTCCAGCACCACTTCGCGTGGGCGCAAGCGGCGACCATCCGGCAACAGACGGGGCAACCAGCCAGCCAGACGTTTCATCAGGCGCATATCTGCCTTGATAACCGGCAGAATATCCGGGCGGATCACCTTGATAACAATCTCTTTTCCCGTACTTTTCAGGCGTGCGGTATGAACCTGCGCAATCGAGGCAGAGGCCAGCGGTTTAATGTCGAAATCGTCAAACCACGCTTCCAAAGGGATTCCCCCCATCGACAGCTCAATTTGCTCACGCGCCAGTTTGCCGTCAAACGGTTCAACCTGATCCTGCAACATCGCTAACTGATCGGCGATAGCAGGCGGGAACAGATCGCGACGCGTCGACATCATTTGCCCGAACTTAATCCACACGGGTCCCAGTTCCTGAAGCGCCAAACGCAGACGCTCCCCTAAAGGCATATTGAGGTGACGATTAGGTAACCAGAACAGCAGGCGACGCCCCGCGCGCAGCGGAAACGTCAGACGCATTTTAGGAATGAGTTCATCCAGACCATAGCTCAACAACACACGCACAATACTGTAAAGACGGCGTAATTCACCAGGCGTCATCGTAAAGCCTCCAGCTTAGCCAGCCGTTCGGACAGCATGTCGGCGGATTTATCCAGTGCAATAATTTCCTCATGGAACCAAGCATTTTCCAATTTTCCCGGCGCTAATCGCCACTCTTCCGTTAACGTCTCGGACAAGAAATGTTGTTGCTGGTGTGATGACCGTCTCAAGAAACTAAAGGTTTTCTGTGCTGTCTGGCTAAGCCCCTGAGCAACAATATCGCCCAGATAAGGGGACAACCATTCCGCCGGATCGAACTCCGCCAGATCGCACAGCGCGATGAACTGTTGAACGACTTGAATATCACCTTCAATAACCAGTTCACCGCTGCGCATCAACGATGATAGCTGTTGACGATCGCGCAATTTCATTAAAACCGGAACGCGTGTTTTCAAACGACAGTCGGCCAATTCGCCCCACTGGCTGACCACATCCAGCCGCTGTTCGCTAAACACCAGCACCAGGGGAGCATCCAGTTCAGCCAGTTCGATCTGGAGTGTTTTCCCCTGTAAGCGCTGACGGGCAGACTTCATGCTTCGATCGCAAGAAACCGTGTCGTGAAAAAGCAGCTGATTCAGCGCGGTTTCCAGCGTAGCAGTCAGAAAAGACGTTATCAGCATTGGCGTTTCCAATCAGAATTTAAACCCACGGTGCAGCGCAACGATTCCACCAGTGAGGTTGAAGTAATTAACGCTGTCAAAACCGGCATCGCTCATCATCCCTTTCAGCGTTTCCTGATCGGGGTGCATGCGGATAGATTCCGCCAGATAGCGGTAGCTTCCGGCATCGCTTGCCACGGCTTCGCCAATCCTCGGCAGGATATGAAATGAATACGCATCGTAAACGGTGCTTAGTTGTTTAATCACAGGCTTGGAAAACTCCAACACCAGCAACCGACCACCGGGCTTCAGAACGCGGTACATAGAACGCAGCGCTTTGTTCTTGTCCGTCACGTTACGTAAACCAAAGGAGATAGTAATACAGTCGAAGAAATCATCGGGGAACGGCAGCGCTTCTGCATTGGCCTGCACGTAGTTGATATTGTCGATAATGCCTTTGTTACGCAGTTTCTCGCGACCGACTTTCAGCATTGATGCGTTGATGTCCGCCAGAATAACTTCACCGCCTTCACCAACCATGCGGGAAAATTTAGCGGTTAAATCCCCTGTTCCTCCGGCAAGATCCAGAACGCGCTGGTTACGCCTTACCCCACTACATTCAATAGTGAAACGCTTCCAGATACGGTGGATACCGAAAGACATCAGGTCATTCATCAGGTCATACTTTGCTGCTACAGAATGAAAAACCTCAGCCACCATGACTTCTTTTTCATCCCTGGCGACAGTCCGAAAACCAAAGTCGGCCGTATTCTCCTGCTCACTTGCCATCTTATCCGCCTACTATTTCAGTCAAATTTCGGGTCTACCCATTAATGGTGAGAGTGTACCAGACCCAGATAAAAACCCCACTGCACTAATTTCGCAGTGCATAAGTGCCAAGCCCGCGAAATCCATATCTATTTAGTACGAATGAGTACCGGTAGCGAAGGGGGTTTCCCCTTCTTCACCCTCCGTTTTCACGGTTGATGAAACGGCGTCGGGTGCTACGGCATCCGGTAATTCATCGCGTTCAGTGTGCTCATGGGCCGTTGCTTTTTCTGCTAATGACGGGCTGATCGTGCGTTTAATTTCTACGCCCAGCGTACGAAACCCCTCAGCCTGGCCAATAAGGTTACCACGCCCAGAGGAAAGTTTATTCATCGCCTGACGATAAGTGCCCTGCGCTTTATCCAGACTCTGCCCCAGCGCTTCCATGTCGTCGACGAACAGCCGCAGCTTATCGTACAACCGCGAGGCTTTTTCGGCGATCTGCTGTGCATTGCGGCTCTGTTGTTCATAGCGCCATAAATTGTTGATGGTGCGTAATGCCACCAGCAGCGTGGTTGGGCTGACCAGCATAATATTGTTCTTCAGCGCCTCGTTGATCAATTCAGGCTGACGATCGATAGCGACCAGAAAAGCAGGCTCAACGGGAATAAACATCAGCACGTAGTCTAGTGAACGCAGCCCTGGAAGCTGCTGATAATCTTTGCTGCTAAGTTGCCGAATATGGTTGCGAACCGAGAGTAAATGTTCGTTCAGCGCTACGCTACGCTCTACGTCATCGTCACTATTGAAATAGCGCTCGTAGGCCACCAACGACATCTTGGCATCGATCACGACATCTTTGCCCTGCGGTAAACGCACGATGACATCCGGCTGCAAGCGGCTATTTGCCCCCGTTTGTACGCTGACCTGCGTTTGATATTCATAGCCTTCACGCAGACCGGAGGCTTCCAGCACGCGGCTTAACACGACTTCTCCCCAATTGCCCTGTGTCTTATTGTCGCCCTTCAGTGCTTTCGTCAGGTTGATGGCTTCATGTGCCATCTGCGCGTTCAGCTGTTGCAGATTGCGGATTTCATGCGCCAACGTGTGACGTTCGCGCGCTTCCGCGCCAAAGCTGTCCTGCACCTGACGGCGGAACCCATCAAGCTGCTCACGCAGCGGCATCAGCAGCTTATCCAGACTCTGTTTATTTTGTTCATCCACTTTACGACCACTGTGCTCAAAAATCCGGTTTGCCAGATTCTCAAACTGCGTCGTCAACCGCTGTTCGCTGTTTGCCAGCAGTCGCTGCTTCTCTTCCGCCGCCATCCGGGTTTCCTCCAGCCGAATAGTGACTTCCCGCAGCTCCGCTTCCTGCGCGCTATTGATTTCACGTAGCGTTCGCAATTCCTGATTTAACTGCGCACACTCCTCACGGAGTTCACCGAGCTGTTGCAGCTTTTCATGGCTGGCAGAGAGCTGAGCATGAACCGTGCGCAGCTCTAGCTCGTTTTGCCGCAGCCGCTGTTCGTCCTGCTGCTTTGCCTGCTGCTGCTCGCTGAGTGACTGTTGAGCCTGCTGCAATGTCTGCGCCAGCAAGCGCTGTTCAGTGTCATGCTGCGACAGCTTCTGCTGATGAATCAGACTGGCAACCAACCACCCGATCAGTAACCCGACCGCACTGCCACCCAGACCATAAAATATGCTGATATCCACTTTGCCTCCGCAGGCCTTTCACGCTGTCGCTCAAGGTAAAATGATACTGTATGGATGTCCAGAAACAATTCTGATGGGGAAGACGCTGAGCTGAAAAATGCGAGCCGCATTCCAGATGAACATGGATAGATGATAATTTGTAGAAGAATTAGATGGGTGACGCAGAAATCCCCCCCAACGCGAAACACCACGCTGGGGGGAACGGCTTAGACCTATTCCAGTGGCTTAATCTAAGCGCTGTTTCGCATCATCAATCGCTTTAGCGACCTGCTGCGGTGATACCCCACCCTGTGCAGCACGTTTATCCAGACAGGATTGCAACGCCAGAATCGGGTATACATCCTCGCCAATCACGGCGCTGAATTTTTGCAGATCGGCCAACGGCAGTGCTTCCAACGCTTTGCCCTGACGAATGGCTTCAACTACCGCTTCGCCCACGATATGGTGCGCTTCACGGAACGGAACGCCTTTCGCGACCAGATAGTCTGCCAGTTCTGTTGAATTTGCGTAGCCTTGCTCGGCCGCTTCTTTACAGCGCGGACGTTTCACCTGAATACCTTCCAGCACCAGACTTGCCATCATCAGGCAATCGTGCCAGGTATCCAACGCATCAAATAGCCCTTCTTTGTCTTCCTGCATGTCCTTGTTATACGCCAGCGGCAGACCTTTGAGCGTCATCATCATGCCGGTCAATGCCCCCTGTACGCGGCCACATTTACCGCGAATCAGCTCCAGCGCATCCGGGTTTTTCTTCTGCGGCATCAGGGAAGAACCGGATGTCACACGGTCAGACAGCTCAACGAACGCCGCTTCACCACTGTTGAAGAAGATCAAATCTTCGGCAAAACGCGACAGGTGGATCATACCGATCGAGGCGTCGGACAGCAGTTCCAGTACATGATCGCGATCGGAAACCGTGTCCAGGCTATTGCGCGTAGCTGAGGCAAATCCCAGCCAGCCCGCCAGTTGCTCACGGTCAATCGGATAAGCCGTTCCTGCCAGCGCGCCACAGCCCAGTGGGCTGACATCCAGACGCTTCAGCGTATCTTCCAGACGGCTTTCATCTCGCACTAGCATTTCATGATAGGCCAGACACCAGTGTGCAAACGTCACCGGCTGTGCGCGCTGCAAGTGGGTGTAACCCGGCATCACGGCATCCTGATTCGCTTCTGCCGTTGTGACCAGCGCCTGACGCAGCTGGCGTACTGACAGCAGCAGCTCGGCAATCTGTGCTTTGCACCACAGCTTCAGGTCGGTTGCGACCTGATCGTTACGGCTACGACCGGTATGCAGTTTTTTACCCAAATCGCCGACTTTCTCAATCAGGCGCAGCTCAACCCAACTGTGAATGTCTTCTGCATCGCTTTGCAGGATCATTTCAGGATCGGCTTGCACCTCAACCAGCAGCGCATTCAGCGCCTGTTCCAGCTGCTGCTGCTCCTGCTCGCTAAGCACATTGACCGTCACCAACGCTTTCGACCAACCGATCGAGCCAACGATGTCCTGCTCCGCCAGACGGTAATCAAACCGCAGTGAGTCATTAAATTGTTTAAAACGCTGATCTGCTGCCTGACTAAACCGACCGCCCCACAAAGCCATAACTCTTACTCCCAGAATTTAATTCATATTGGTATCGCATCATGCCATACCCAGAAACGACTTACGCCAGAATACGCGTGCCAATCGCCACGCCATTGAACAGCGCAGGTAGCTGCTCAGCATGACGCCAGCTGGCGATATCAACCGGACGACCCAGCGCACGAGCGGCATCCAACGCGGCGTTGACCTTAACAATCATGCCATCGGTGATGATGCCTTGAGCAATCAGTTGTTCGGCTTTTTCCGCCGTCATTTCGGCGATACGCTGGCCTTTACCGTCCAGAATGCCGCTCACGTCAGACAGCAAGATTAAATCCGCGCCCAGCGTTTGCGCCAGCGCCGTCGCCGCCTGATCGGCGTTGACGTTCATCAGGTCGCCCTGCGCCGTAATGCCAATGGAGCTAACGACAGGCAGATAGCCTGCTGACAGCAGCGTATTCAGCAGCGCAGGTGAACCTGCTTCCGCTTTACCCACAAAGCCCAGAGCTTCGTCTAACTGCGTAACCGTCGTACTGCCACCATCACCCAGACACAAACCGACTGCGTTGATATCATGCTTTTTCGCCCATGACAGTAGCGTCTTGTTGGCAGAACCCGCCAACGCACCGGTGATGATGTCGATCTGATCGGCAGGCGTGACGCGCAGGCCGTTTTTCTTCACGACAGGCAGCGACAGTTTCTTCATCAGGTCATCCACCAGACAGCCGCCGCCGTGCACAATCACCAGCGGGCGCTGATGCTCCTGACGGTAAGCCACCAGCGCAGTGAACAGACGTTCCAGCGCTTCTTCGCTATCCAGTAAAACGCCACCTAACTTGATAATTAACGGATTCATTATGCTTCGCGCCTCGAAATGTCGGGACCAGTAGTGATTAAATTAATGATTGGGTTTCAGGGAAACCAAAACGAATGTTCATGCATTGCACCGCCTGCGCCGCCGCGCCTTTCAGCAGGTTATCTTCGGTTGCCACCACGATGAGGTGCTCACCGTCAACGGAGAAACCGATATCGCAGAACGGCAGGCCGACAACGGATTTCAGCGCCGGGACACCCTTATCATACAGGCGCACCAGTGGCTTATCGTGATAGGCCGTGTGGTAAGCTTCCGCGATATCCTGCTGGGTGACGCCAGGTTGCAGACGACAGGTGATGGTCGCCAGTATTCCACGCGCAAAATTACCGAGATGCGGCGTGAAGATCACCGGCGTACCGAGATGCGTTGAAATTTCAACACCATGGCGGTGGTTGAAAATGCCATACGGTTGCAGGCTGACTTCACAGAAGCTGCTGGTCAGCGATGCTTTGCGCCCCGCCCCGCTCACGCCGCTCACGGCATTAATTACTGGCCACTGTGCCGAATTCAGCAGTTGAGCATCCAGCAGCGGCTTGAGTGACAGTTGTGCGACTGTCGGGTAGCAGCCAGGTACAGCAATCAGTTGTGCTTGCTTCACGCTCTCAGCATTCCATTCAGCCAAACCGTATACCGCCTGAACCAGCCAGTCCGCATGCTGGTGTTCAAACCCATAATAACGGGTATAGATATCAATATCCTGCACGCGAAACGCGCCGGATAAATCAAAGACAGTGCAGCCAGCAGCCAGAAAAACCGGAGCCAAATCGTGGCTGACTTTATGGTCGGTCGCCAAAAAAACGACATCCACACCTTTTGCCGCGTCTTCAACATCGGCCAGCGGTTTTACCGGAATATCGATGATGCCTTTGAGCTGCGGATGTAAATCAGAAATCAATTTTCCTGCATCGACACTTTGCGCAGAAACCATCAAAGCGGTTATGTTCATCTGTGGGTGACGGTTCAGGTAGAGCGCAAGCTCAGCGCCAGTATAACCACTTGCACCAACAATCAGCGTATTCAGCATGGGATCCGTATACCTTCTTATTTATCTATGGAACAGGTAATAGGGTTCACCAGCGTCGGTACGCTGTTCACCCGCGAAACTCAGTGAAAGTGACAAATCGTCATCGCCGCACCTTTGGGTTTCCTTTCGCTGAGCATTATTGTATTTTTATTCAAAATAAATGCATGAATATTGATACTATCCTAACCAGAGGCTGTCAACAGTGAAGATGAATTTACCCCCTTTTATTGAGCTATATCGGGCATTGATCGCCACACCGTCCATCAGCGCCACCGACAGCGCGCTCGATCAAAGTAATCATACCTTAATCAACCTGCTGGCAGGCTGGTTCGGCGATCTCGGCTTCCATGTGGAAGTCCAACCCGTTCCTGGCACCCTCAATAAATTTAATATGCTGGCGCGGATTGGTGAAGGAAAAGGTGGCTTATTGTTGGCAGGGCATACCGACACCGTCCCGTTCGACGATGGCCGTTGGACGCGCGATCCCTTCACGCTGACTGAACACGACAACAAGCTGTACGGTCTGGGTACAGCGGATATGAAAGGATTCTTTGCCTTTATTCTGGATGCCTTACGCGATATCGATCCGACCAAACTCACGAAACCGTTCTACGTGCTGGCAACGGCGGATGAAGAGACGACCATGGCCGGTGCCAAATATTTCTCCGAATCGACGCAGATTCGCCCAGACTGCGCCATTATCGGTGAACCGACTTCACTGCAACCGGTGCGTGCCCACAAAGGCCATATGTCCAACGCGATCCGCATTCAGGGACAATCCGGCCACTCCAGCGATCCGTCGCGCGGCGTGAACGCGATTGAGCTGATGCACGAAGCGATTTCCCACTTGCTGGTGCTGCGTAACACGCTACAGGAACGCTATCACAACCCCATTTTCCACATTCCTTATCCCACAATGAATCTCGGCCACATTCACGGCGGCGATGCCGCTAACCGCATCTGCGGCTGCTGTGAACTGCATATGGATATTCGCCCGTTGCCGGGTATTACGCTTAACGATCTGGACGGGCTGCTGTCAGAAGCGCTTGCGCCCGTCAGCCAGCGTTGGCCGGGACGCTTGACCATCAGCGAGCTGCATCCACCGATTCCCGGCTATGAGTGCCCACCGGATCACCGTTTGGTATCCGTCGTGGAGAATCTGCTGGGGACGAAAACGGAAATCGTGAATTACTGTACCGAAGCACCGTTTATTCAGACGCTGTGTCCGACGCTGGTCTTAGGGCCAGGCTCGATCGAGCAGGCACACCAGCCGGACGAATATATCGATACCGCGTTTATCAAACCGACGCGGGAACTGATTTCGCAGGTTATTCATCACTTCTGCCACCACTGATTCGATGCAAACGACCCAGCCAGCCACGCTGGCAGGGCTATTTGAGACAGCCATGAAAAAGAAAGATTTCATCGCGCAGGATTTACTGAGCAAAATCTATCAGCACACCGATCCGCTGCCGGAAAAGCTGCCACCAGAACGTCAATTGGCGGAAGAATACGGCGTGTCACGCTTCACTATTCGTCAGGCGCTGGAAAAGCTTGCCAGTATCGGCGCGATCCATATGGTGCAAGGATCTGGTAACTTTATTAATCAGAACGTTCGCAGTAATCCATTGGTTTATAACTCGATTACCGAAAAGAAATTTACTCAGATTTCATCTCGCCTGCTTAGTCTACATAAACGGCTGCCAAGCCGAGAGGAGCAGCAGATATTTGCTATCGGCGAAAATTCGTTCATCTGGGAATTCAGCCGCTTACGTTATGTCGATAACCGCAAAGTACAGATTGAGATATCGAAAATGCCTGCCGCAGACTTCCCGGAAATGAGTCAGAAGATCATTGAAGGCTCTATTCAGCAGTATGTGCTCAGCAAGGGCTATGCGATTTCACACTACCTGACACATTATCAGGCGGTTAATATCACGAAAGCACAGGCTGAGCTGCTGGATTGCAAGAAAGGTACGGCGGCGATGCATATTCTTAATCGCGGTATTTTACAGGGCGGCCGTGTGTACGAATCGAGCGATATCATCGACATCAACTACACCTGTACCTATGTCATCCCCTTCAACCGCGATAACCTGAATTTCCGCCAGTCGCCTTAATGCTTCACTCAGGGCGTATGCATCGTGCCATCTGGCAAGCGGCTCTGCGTCCACTCGTGTGGGCGATAGACAACGGGGAACTGCCGCGCCGCGTTCAGATCGATACCCACGCCAATACCGGGACGTTCAATCGGATACAGATAGCCATTCTCCGGTTCCACCGCTTGCGGGAAGACCTTGCGGGTATTTTCCGAGTAAGCGACAAATTCCTGAATCGCGGCGTTATGCAGGTGGATATTCAGGTGAATGTTGACCGCCGCACCGATGGGCGTCATATCCGGCGGGCAATGCCACGCGAGACGAACGCCAAAGTTCTGACAGAACGCGCCCAGTTTCAGCGCTGGCGTAATCCCGCCAATCTGTGAGACATGGCAGCGAATGTAATCAACCTGTCGATTAATCACCAGGCTCTGCCACTCGGCGGGGTTATTAAACAGCTCTCCGGTCGCGAGCGGCACCGCGCTCTGGCTGCGGATTTGCGCCAGCCACTCATTTTGCGCAGGCGGCAAAATGTCTTCGATGAAATAGGGACGATAAACTTCTACTGCTTTGGCGAACTGCACTGCCTGATTCGGGAACAGACGCTCATGGACATCATGCAGAATGTGGAAACGATCGCCGTATTTCTCGCGCAGCGCACGGAACATGGCGAGCGTGTTGGCCATGTACTGATCCTGATCGTAATAGGCTCCCTCCGTTGGCTGCCGCGTGCTGTGCAGCGCATCAGGATTACCGCCATAGAATCCTAGCTGGCAGCGGATATGACGATAGCCTTGCGCATACAGCCGATCCACTTCCTGATACAGCCCGTCCAGCGTATCGCTGGCAGCATGGCTGTAAGCAGCAATGGCATCGCGGGATTTCCCACCAAACAGGTGATAAAGCGGCATATCCGCCAGTTTGCCTTTGATATCCCACAGCGCCATATCGACGCCCGCCACCGCATTGTTGATAACCGGACCATTACGCCAATAAGCGTTGACCATCATCATGTGCCACAGATCTTCAATGTGGTTAGCATCTCGTCCTAGCAGAAGCGGTTTGAGGTACTCGTCTACCATCGCTTTTACGGCTAGCGGACGTTGCTGGAAAGTCGCACACCCATAACCCGTAACGCCTTTATCCGTATAAACCACCACCGTTACTAAATTATGGCGGTCGGGACGCGTAACAAGACATTCAATGTCAGTAATGATTGTCGGCAACACAAAAATATCCTCCGGAGTGCTTACCGAAATAGCTATATCCGGCAAAAACACAGTCTAAAATCAGTTTCTTTTTTGTTTTCTACTTATTTTTTCTTTTATTGTAAACCTATTCTTAAAAAGAATTATTTTGGTTTGTAAAAGCCACTTAATTGACTAAAAAACCAGACCAATTATAGGTTACTAGCAACAAAACCCATCTAACAGACTAATCATGTGATGAACCTCATGTTTTATTGGTTTGTTTTTTATTTTTTAATTTCTTACTATCTGAGGAAATAATTCAACCAAAAAATAACACAAGGCTATGCGGGGAGTTTATTCCATGGAAAAAAATGACGTTATTCAGTCGATCATTAAACTGGTTGGTGGAAACGATAATATTAATAAAGTCTGGCACTGTATGACTCGACTTAGATTTGATTTAGTTGATGAAAGTAAGGTGCAGACTGACGCAATCAAGAACCTACCGGGTATATTAGGTGCTCAACATCAAAGTGAGCAATTTCAGATTATTATCGGGCCACAGGTCAGCGAGTATTACGAACTGTTGAACGCACAGCTTTCTCCGACAGGTCTTTCTTCCACAACAACAGCACAGCCAGACGCGAAAAAGCAGAAAAAAGGGCTGATCTCTCTGTTCATGGATACGGTTTCTGGCGTATTTGGTCCGATCGTACCCGCCATTGCGGGTGCGGGGATGATCAAAGGGCTGCTGGCAGGGCTGATTGCCTTGAAAGTGGTTTCTGCCAAAACCGATACCGTGATCGTCATCGATCTGATCGCTAGCGGCGTATTTTATTTCCTGCCGTTTTTCCTCGCCGTCTCGGCTGCCAAGATATTCAAAACGAACGAATATTTAGCCGCAGCGGTAGCGGCATGCCTGATGTATCCGTCGTTGATGGAGGCTGCAAAAGCGCTAGCCAGCCACAGCCCTGATGCGGTCAGCGCCTTTTACTTCATGGGTGTACTGCCCATTTCGGTGTTCAACTACTCCGCCAGCGTCATTCCAGTGATTTTCTCCGTTCTGGCGTTGAGCTATATCCACCGTTGGGTCGATCACATTATGCCTTCGGTGCTGAAAACGGTGTTTACCCCAACGCTGACGCTGTTTATCACCGCACTGGTGTCACTCACCGTTATCGGACCATTCGGGATTTATCTCGGCAAGCTGCTGGCGCTGTTTATCCAGAGCCTGTTCGATATATCCGCAGTATTCGCTGGTTTTGTGGTGGGTGCGATCCGGCCTGTCGCCATCCTGACCGGTATGCATCACGCCATGACACCCATTGCGCTACAAAACTTCTCTGACCAGGGTTTTGATATGCTGATGCCAATGATGTGTATGGCCAATATGGCAATTGCAGGTGCCACGTTTGCCATTTACTTCCATGCCAAAACCCGTCAGGACAAATCTGTCGTGCTATCTGCTGGTGTGTCTGCGCTGCTGGGCATCACCGAACCCGCGCTCTTCGGCGTGCTGACCAAGTACAAAAAAGCGTTTATCTCCGCCACGGTAGCCAGCTCCATCGCCTCAGCCTTCATCGCGTACTTCGGTGTCCGGCTGTATGGCTACATTCTGTCGAGTATTTTCAGCCTGCCAGCGTATATCGGCCCGTACTTTAGCTACGCTATCTCCGGTATGGCGATCGCCATCGTGCTGTCTTTTACTCTGACTTATATTCTGGTCGTCAGAGCCTCTAAGTAGGCCATAACATTCTGCATCCACCAGCGTGCGGAACGGCGTTGCCATAAAGAAATACCATCCCTGTTGCTGTCAGATAGCATTAAAGATAACGCCGCCGACTGTAAAACACCATCGGCGGCGTGACACGCTTATCCAAAGGATGAGCATTAAGGTATGCTAGGTTCGCCTTCTAATGTTTCGATCCGCCTATAATTTTCTACCGCCTCGCAAAGATCTTTATTTGAGAAATAAACGTAGCTATCTTTATCATACGAGTGTCCCTTATACGCACAACGATGAACAACGTAATTTTTCCACGCAATCTGATCTTTTTTGAAAAGCATAATCACCTCCTCCGATCTACCAGAATCCTTAAGTTTGGAGAGATATTTTATTACTTCTTTATTTTTCTTTTTCAGTTTCTCTGTCGAATCAAAATTCATCCGCTCAGTACACCTATACAACTCCCAATAGGTCTCGCCTTTCATAATATCTTTACATAGCACTTTTTCCATCGAATCCAGTTTACTCCAGTAAATCTCACCAAATGCAGGAGATATACCGCTCACAGAAAATAACATCGAAATAAAGAAGTAAATATTTTTCATTTTCTCATCCTTAAATAACCCCCTCGATTTCTTCCGGCCTAAAAATCTAGCAACTCTTGCGTACTCTCTATTTTTTACGCCGCCAGTGAAATACCATCGGCGGCGTGACACACTTATCTAAAGGATGAGTATTAAGGGATATTGAGTTCACCGTCTAGCGACTCGATCCGTCTGTAGTTTTCGACCGCCTCGCAAAGGCTTTTATCTGAGAAATAAATAGGGCTATCTTTAATATACGGGTGTACTTTATACGCACAACGATGGACAACATAATTTTTCCACGCGGCTTGATCTGCTTTGAAGAGCTTAACTGCACTTTCCTCATCTTCCATAGTTATAAATTTGGAAAGAAAGCTTATTGCTTCTTTATTTTTTTGTTCTAATTTTTCTGTCGAATCAGCAAGCATCCGATCAATACAAATATCCACTTCATGATAACTCTCTCCTTTCATTAGGTCTTTACATAACGTTTTTTTCATCAAATTAAATTGGTTCAGGTAAATTTCACCAAATGCAGGAAATATACCGTTTACTACAAATAACATCAATATACAAAAATATATAGGTTTCATTTTTTCATCCTTAGATAACCCGCTCGATTTCTTCCGGCCTCATACTCTAGCAACTTCGGTGTATTTTCTATTTTATTTATTAACAGATCGATATCATTCTTTGCTGCGACAGGGATAGTCGTCTCCCCAGCGATCCCTTGATAGGCCAGATCCACCAAAATATCTCGAATAGCGGGATGAAGTTCAGCCCAATTCACTCTACCGGGTACATCAGTGGAATAGCGTGCGTATCGCTATTTCGCTATTTCTATATACCTGATGTAAACCATATTAAACAATTCCGCTTGCTGTTGATGTGTAATTTTCCTATTTTCGTTTTGTGTTTAAACTTAATACTTTAATTTAATCTTCATGACCAATTTGACTTCTATTACCAATTGACTGCAATGTTGAACAACCAGAAGAAATTAACCCCTGTTTATCGCCCGTCAATTCCAAATAGATAATACTCGACATTTTTAGCTCCCTCTAAGAATAAATATTATTAATGCACTGATAATGTCTCAAGCTTGAGTGAAAGCTTTTGCCCATCTGACGTTTTCATTTCCACCAAATTACTTTGGGTCACCTGCATCAGCGAAAGGCATAGTTTCATCATCAATGCGAGTATTTCTTCAGGTGGTAATGAACTATTAATAAGGCTACTTTTTAATTGTTCATTTAACTGAATGACACGTTTTTCTTTATTTTTCACACTCGATCTCCACGTGTTACCCCACTTTTCACCAAATTAACCTAGAAAATAATAATTAGCAATATTTAAAGAAATTAGAAAAACGAGTAATTAATTTAAAAATAATAATAACACACCACAATTAGATTTATTCAACAACGCCTTGATAGGCAAGTTGAAGAAACGTTAAACCCACTTGAGAAAAACCGGTGAACGGCATTGCCATAAAGAGATGCCATCTCTGTTACTGTCAGATTGCATTAAAGATAACGCCGCCGACGGTGAAACACCATCGGCGGCGTTAGGAGAAAACTCAGCAATTAACCCGCCAGAAAGAAGCGGAATGCTGGGTTATTGGTTTCGTCATGGCATTCATAGCCCAACGCCTGCAAGTGCTGTTCGAATTCCCGATCGCCTGCTTCCAGTTCGAACGCGGCCAGCACGCGGCCAAAATCCGTACCGTGGCTGCGATAATGGAACAGCGAAATATTCCAGTGCGTTCCCAGTGTATGCAGGAACTTCAGCAACGCGCCCGGTGACTCAGGGAATTCAAAGCTGTACAGCCGTTCCTGTAACGGTTTGGAAGGGCGTCCACCAACCATATAGCGAACGTGCAGCTTCGCCATTTCATCATCGGACAAATCCACCACTTCATAACCGTCTGCGGAAAGCTCGGCGATAATCTCCTGCCGCTCCGCATAGCCGCGCGTCAGGCGCACGCCAACAAAAATGCAGGCGTCTTTAGCATCGGCGTAACGATAGTTGAACTCGGTAACGGAACGACCGCCCAGCAGTTGGCAAAACTTCAGGAAGCTGCCCTGTTTCTCAGGGATCGTCACGGCCAGCAAGGCTTCACGCTGTTCACCCAGCTCGCAGCGTTCAGAAACGTAACGCAACCCGTGGAAATTGACGTTCGCACCAGACAGGATATGCGCCAGACGCTCACCCTGAATCTGATGCTGTTGGATATATTTTTTCATCCCCGCCAGCGCCAATGCACCAGACGGTTCCGCAATCGCACGGACATCTTCAAACAGATCTTTCACGGCTGCACAGATAGCATCACTGTCGACGGTAATCACGTCATCCAGATATTCCCGACACAGGCGGAAAGTTTCATTGCCGATGCGCTTCACCGCCACACCTTCGGCAAACAGCCCAACACGTGGTAGATCGACCGGTTGCCCAGCGTCCAGCGCCGCGCGCAGACAGGCGGAATCTTCCGCTTCCACGCCAATCACTTGAATCTGCGGCATCAACTGTTTGATCAGTACGGCAACACCCGCCGCCAAACCACCACCACCGACGGGCACAAACACACGATCCAGATGGGCATCCTGCTGTAGCAACTCCAGCGCCAGCGTACCTTGTCCGGCAATCACCGCAGGGTGATCGAACGGCGGCAGAAAGGTCATATGCTGCTGCTCTGACAGTTCAATCGCCTTGGCTTTGGCTTCATCAAAGTTAGCGCCGTGTAGCAGCACTTCTCCGCCAAAACCACGCACCGCATCTACTTTGATGTCGGCTGTCGCCACCGGCATCACAATCAGCGATTTAATCCCCAGCTTGCTGGAGGAGAGCGCGACCCCTTGCGCATGGTTACCGGCTGACGCCGTTACCACACCGTGTGATTTTTGCTCATCGCTCAGACCCGCCATCATCGCGTACGCGCCGCGCAGCTTAAAACTGTGCACCGCGTGCCTGTCTTCACGTTTTACCAGAATGACATTACCCAGCCGCGAAGAGATCTTATCCATTTTCTCCAACGGTGTGACCTGCGTGATTTCATACACTGGCGACCGCAAGATCGCCCGCAGATACTCCGCGCCCCCCGGCGCGGCAGGAAGAGGTTGTGACACAGCCATCAGCATTAGCCTCCCAGCTTGCTTTTATCCCGTACAGCGCCTTTATCTGCGCTGGTTGCCAGACTGGCGTACGCGCGTAGCGCAAAAGAAACCTGGCGTTGACGATTATGTGGCGTCCAAGCGGCATCGCCTCGTGCCAATTCTGCTTCGCGGCGGCTTGCCAATTCATTTTCCGCTACGTCCAGCGCAATGCTGCGATTCGGAATATCAATGGCAATCATGTCGCCATTCTGCACCAAACCAATGGTGCCACCGTTTGCGGCTTCCGGTGACGCATGTCCGATAGACAGCCCTGACGTACCACCAGAGAAGCGTCCGTCGGTGATCAACGCACAGCTTTTACCCAATCCCATCGATTTCAGGTAGGTAGTCGGATACAGCATTTCCTGCATACCCGGCCCGCCTTTCGGCCCTTCGTAACGGATAACCACCACATCGCCCGCCACGACTTTTCCGCCCAGAATCGCGTCTACCGCATCATCCTGACTTTCGTAGACTTTTGCCGGACCGCGGAAAATCAGGCTATCTTTATCAACCCCTGCGGTTTTTACAATACAGCCATCTTCCGCGATGTTGCCGTAAAGCACAGCCAGCCCACCGTCTTGGCTGTAAGCATATTCACGTGAACGAATGCAGCCTTCCTGACGATCGGTATCCAGCGAATCCCAGCGACAGTCCTGGGAAAACGCCTTGGTAGTACGAATACCCGCCGGGCCAGCAGAATACATACGCTTCACGCTTTCATCCTTCGTCAGCATAACGTCGTAGGTTTCCAACGTTTCAGCCAGCGTTTTACCCAACACGTTGTTGACTTCACGATTCAACAGACCAGCCCTATCCAACTCGCCCAAAATACCGATAACCCCACCAGCACGGTGTACGTCTTCCATGTGGTATTTTTGACCGCTAGGCGCGACTTTACACAGATGCGGCACCTTACGTGAGAGGCGGTCGATATCCGACATGGTGAAATCAATTTCACCTTCCTGTGCCGCTGCCAGCAGGTGCAATACGGTATTGGTGGAACCGCCCATGGCGATATCCAGAATCATGGCGTTTTCAAATGCGGCTTTATTAGCAATATTGCGTGGCAATACGCTTGCGTCATCCTGTTCGTAATAACGTTTCGCCAGACCCACGATACGTGTGCCTGCATTCAGGAACAGATCTTTACGATCGGCATGCGTTGCAAGCAATGAACCATTGGCTGGCTGAGAAAGCCCTAATGCTTCGGTCAGACAGTTCATGGAGTTCGCCGTAAACATTCCCGAACAGGAACCACAGGTCGGACAGGCGGAACGTTCAATTTGCTCACTGTCGGCATCGCTAACGTTAGGGTTTGCACCCTGAATCATGGCATCGATGAGATCGAGCTTGATAATTTGGTTAGAAAGCTTGGTTTTTCCCGCTTCCATTGGGCCACCAGAGACAAAAATCACGGGAATATTCAGGCGCAGCGACGCCATCAACATCCCTGGGGTGATTTTGTCGCAGTTGGAGATACACACCATCGCATCCGCGCAGTGGGCATTCACCATGTATTCCACGGAGTCGGCGATCAGTTCACGGGAAGGCAGGGAATAGAGCATACCGCCATGCCCCATCGCGATACCGTCATCCACCGCAATGGTGTTAAATTCTTTCGCGACGCCACCGGAGGCTTCAATCTGCTCGGCGACCAGTTTGCCCAGATCGCGCAAGTGAACATGGCCCGGCACGAATTGGGTGAAGGAGTTGACCACGGCAATAATTGGTTTACCAAAATCGTCGTCGGTCATCCCGGTGGCGCGCCACAAGGCTCGGGCACCCGCCATATTACGGCCGTGTGTAGTTGTGGCTGAACGGTACTTAGGCATGCTCTGTTACTCCAAAAATTACGAATTGGGCGATGACGGAACGTATCACCGCCTGACTGTCTTAATTGATTACTTACTGATTTATCGGATCCAACCAACCCCATTTATCTTCGGTTTCACCCGTAAAGAGGCCGAAGAACGCCTGCTGCAAGGCTTTGGTGACCGGGCCGCGTTTGCCAACGCCGACCTGAATGCCATCGACGCTGCGCACTGGGGTGATTTCCGCCGCCGTGCCAGACATAAACACTTCATCCGCCAGATACAGTGACTCGCGGGACAGCACCTGCTCACGCACCTCATATCCTGCGTCTTTCGCCAGTTTGATGATAGCGTCACGCGTAATGCCCGGCAGCGCCGAAGAGGTAAACGGCGGCGTAAAGATAATACCGTCTTTCACTTCAAACAGGTTCTCACCCGCCCCTTCGGAAACATAGCCGTGGACATCCAACGCAATCCCTTCCTGATAGCCGTGGCGGCGTGCTTCACTACCCACCAGCAAGGAGGACAGATAGTTACCACCGGCTTTTGCAGCGGTTGGAATGGTATTCGCCGCGACACGATTCCAGGACGACACCATTGCATCAATACCGGCTTCCAGCGCCTCTTCCCCCAGATACGCGCCCCACGGAAAGGCTGCAATGATCACATCGGTTTGATAACCATCTGGCGGGTTAACACCCATACCCACATCACCAATAAACACCAGCGGACGAATATACGCGCTGGTCAGGTTATTTTTGCGCAATGTTTCACGACAGGCTTCCATCAACTCATCCACGCTTTGCGCGACGGGCATACGGTAGATTTTTGCCGAATCCCGCAGGCGCTGCATGTGTTCACGATGACGAAAAACCACCGGCCCCTTGTGTGAATTGTAGCAACGAACACCCTCAAACACGGAGGTGCCATAGTGCAGGGCATGCGACATCACGTGTACTTTTGCTTCAGCCCAAGGAACCATCTCGCCATTGAACCAAATGTAGTCCGCTTTTTTTGTCATTCTTCTTTTTCCTTACTCTTTTGCGTTAGGCGCTGATCTGCTGTGATGTCGTCATCGGTTGAATGTCAACGCAGGCAATATCCAACAACTTGCTCAATTGCGTTGACAATAAATCCACCGAACGATGGCTGGCAACGGTCAGCTCAATATTAATGTGATCGGTATTGGTGGTTTGCACCATATTCATCGCGCAAACTTTGAAACCGCGATGGCGGGTAACACGCAATACACGCTCTAAAACCTCGGGACGAAAGCGCGCCTGAATCGAAAGTTGATGATGTGTCATTCTGTTGTCTCCAGCACTTATTCTGTGTAAGTCAGCCATTAGTGGGTTTCATCGAGCTTATTGGATTTTATCGAGCATCGTTTCATTACCAGCACCCGGCGGAACCAGCGGCCAGACGTTTTCATATTCATCGATCGATACGTGCAGCAAATAGGGTCCTTCGCTGTTAAATAGGGCATCCAGCGCGATATCAATTTGATCTTTACGGGTGATGCGCTGGCCGGGGATATCAAACGCGCTTGCCAGCGTCAGGAAATCAGGGTTATCGGAGAGGTCAGTTTCACTGTAGCGTTCATCAAAGAATAACTGCTGCCACTGTCGCACCATGCCTAACCGTTGGTTATCCAGCAGTACGATCTTCAACGGTAGCCGTTTTCGTTTGATGGTGCCCAATTCCTGCACGTTCATCATGAAAGAACCGTCGCCGGAAATGCAGATAACCATGTCGTTCGGGCGCGCAACCTGTGCGCCTACCGCAGCGGGTACGCCGAAGCCCATCGTACCAAGGCCGCTGGAGGTGATGAAATTCTCAGGGCGGCTGAACGTCATATGCTGTGCAGTCCACATTTGGTGCTGACCTACATCGGTCGTGACCACCGTATCTGCATCCATTCGTTCAGAGATCGTTTTCAACAACGCAGGGGCATAAATCGCCTGACCGGGATGATCGTAACGCCACGGATATTCCGCCTTCATCATGATGGCTTGCTGACGCCATGCGCTAACGTTCAGCGACTGTTGCAGCGCGGGTAATATCGCCTTCAAGTCACCTTGCAAAGCCACATTAGCATGGCGCAATTTACTCAGCTCCGCTGGGTCGATATCAATATGGATAACGCTGGCATGAGGCGCGAAGGCGTTCAACTTGCCGGTCACGCGGTCATCAAAACGCGCACCAACCGCGATTAACAGATCGCACTCCTGCACAATCAGGTTCGCCGCCTTCGTGCCGTGCATACCAATCATACCGAGGTAATAGGGATGATTGGCATCCACGGCACCCAACCCTTTCAGCGTCGAAACGGAAGGGATAGCCGTTACGTTCAGGAATTCACGCAGTGCCGGAACTGCATTCGCCATGCCGACTCCACCGCCAACGTACAGCACCGGTTTTTGCGCTTTCGCCAACAGAGCGTACGCCTGCGCAATATCTTGATCGGGGAAATCAACATCGTTAGCAACGGGCGTAAAGTTCGGCGTGAAATCGCCGACCGCTAACTGAATATCTTTAGGAATATCGACCAGAACAGGACCAGGACGACCGCTATTGGCAATCGCGAACGCTTCTGCCATCACTTCCGGCAATGATTCAAGAGACTCAACCAGAAAACTGTGTTTCGTACAGGCTAGTGACAGACCCAACACGTCGATCTCCTGAAAAGCATCGGTGCCAATCAGCGCCGCCCCTACCTGTCCAGTGATCGCCACCACAGGTACGGAGTCCAGCAGCGCATCGGCCAAACCGGTGATCAGGTTAGTAGCACCTGGGCCAGATGTCGCAATGCAGACGCCCACATTACCCGTGGAACGAGCATAGCCAATCGCCGCCATTGCCGCGCCTTGCTCATGGCGACACAGCAGGTGTTTTACGCCGCCGTCATAAAGTGCATCATAGACTGGCATTATCGCGCCACCCGGATACCCAAAAACGGTGTCCACTCCCTGCGCTCGCAACGCTTGTACCACCCACTGTGCTCCATTCATAGTTATTTCCCCGACATTTTATGGGAATAACAGAATTTTGTGCTGATGTTCATTTTCTGTTCCTTTCTGTTATAGATTGCGCTCAACAAAAAACCCCCGACCTTTCGGTGCGGGGGTTTTCTTGAATCAGGCCTTGATTTCTAAGCCATTCTTCTTCCAAGTGCAGCCCCGCACGGTGGGATAATAATCACCACCACGCTAATCACGACTAGGCTAATCACTAGGGATAGGGCTTTCATAATAGGTTGTTCATTAATCTTGTGTCGAACGAATGCCTACAGAGTTATCACAGTAAGACATGCCATTACAACCATTTTTTTTCATTGCCACCGGTGAGAATTACCAACGATACGAAAAAAAACACAACGTAATCATGAGGTAGAAGCATGAAAAATTATTTTCGTCTATTGGCGTAAAAATGAGCAAGCAAGGGGAAACGTAGCAATGAAAACATGCGTTGCCGATCGTCAGATAATGTTAAGAGAACCGTTTCCTTAAATAAATGCGGCGCAGTACGCACAAATTTTATCCATTACTGAAACAGAAGATTATTTTATGACACTGCCGCGCAGGCTAGCGACAACGGTCTCTACTTCTTCTCCCCTACCAGACATGATGCAAGCCATCAGCAAAGGGGAAATAGTATGTCATTGGCAGTTACCTATACTCGGGCAATGATTGGTGTACAAGCACCGGACGTTTACATCGAAGTTCACATCAGCAGCGGGTTACCCGCTTTAACGCTGGTAGGCTTACCAGAAACCACCGTGAAGGAAGCGCGCGATCGCGTGCGCAGTGCACTCATTAATTGCGGATTTACGTTTCCAGCAAAACGCATCACGGTCAATCTCGCTCCCGCAGACCTGCCAAAGGAAGGGGGACGCTACGATCTACCCATTGCTTTGGCGATTCTAGCAGCATCAGAACAAATCGATGGTGAAAAGCTAAGCCGCTATGAGTTTCTCGGCGAGCTTGGCCTGTCTGGCACGTTACGTGGCGTTAATGGCGCGATTCCCGCCGCCTTGGAAGCCATAAAATCAGGCCGTCAGCTTATCCTGCCAGATGACAATAAACGGGAGATGACATTGATACCGCAGGGTGAAGCGCTGATGGCTGGTCATCTGCTAGAGGTGTGTGCTTTTCTCCGTGGAGAAGGGGAACTACCCAGTTGCTCCACTATCACGCCCGTTATACAGGCAGGGGAAGATACACTAGACCTGAAGGATATTATCGGTCAGGAGCAAGCTAAACGCGCATTGGAAATCGCGGCGGCAGGTGGCCACAACCTGTTATTGCTAGGGCCGCCAGGAACAGGGAAAACGATGCTGGCGAGTCGGCTAGGCAATCTGATGCCGCCATTGAGCAATGAAGAGGCGTTAGAAAGCGCCGCTATCAACAGCTTGGTCAACATTGATGCCACCATGACACGCTGGCGAGCCAGGCCCTTCAGAGCACCTCACCATAGCTCTTCCATGGCTGCACTCGTAGGTGGAGGCTCGCTGCCCAAACCCGGAGAAATCTCTCTCGCCCACAACGGTGTACTGTTTTTGGATGAATTACCAGAGTTTGAGCGACGCGTCTTAGACTCGCTGCGAGAACCTCTGGAATCTGGTGAAATTATCATTTCCCGCACCCGAGCCAAGGTGTGCTACCCGGCACGCGTTCAGCTCGTCGCCGCGATGAATCCCAGCCCGTCAGGGCATTATCAAGGCATTCATAACCGATTACCGGCTCAACAGATACTACGCTATCTCAGTAAGCTCTCCGGCCCCTTCTTGGATCGCTTTGACCTTTCGATCGAAGTTCCTTTACTGCCACCTGGAGTGTTATCTCAGCAACATTATCAAGGGGAAAATAGCGCGACGATTCGTGAACGCGTACTGATCGCACGACAGATACAACTGAAGCGGGCAAACAAAATCAACGCACTGCTTACTTCACGCGAAATAGAAAAACACTGTGCGTTAGAAGCACCTGATGCGGCTTACCTTGAGGACGTGATGAACAAACTTGGCTTATCCGTACGTGCCTGGCACAGGATATTGAAAGTCGCCCGCACAATCGCTGACCTTGGCGATCGGGACAACATTGAGAGAAAGCATCTTGCCGAAGCGCTGAGCTACCGTTGTATGGATCGATTGCTCATCCAGCTCCACAAAAGCCTTGAATAGCGGAAGTTCGGTAATGAGTTGCCCCAAAAGGAAATGGGGCTAACGCCCCATTCTTAATTAATCATCACTTTCAGTGTATTCTTCCACTGCATCCATTTGCGGCTTACCGCCAGACAACGTATGGAAGCGTTTAGGACGACGGACACGTTCCAGATATTTGGACCAGATTTTTTCCAATTCTGTTTCCGCTTTACGTTCGCCGCGACACATCGCAAGAAACGATGTCTCTTCCTCAGTCACTGGTTCACGTTTACCCAAATCCAGTTCGTTAAACGCGTAACCGTGGCGTTCCAACAGTTGTGCTTCTTTAATCGTAAAGTCGCCATGTCGGGAAAAACCACGCGGGTAGAACTTGTTATCAAAAAAACGATGAGTGGTAGAGAAGCTTTCTGCCATCTTACACGCTCCTAATTCTTCTATGGTCGTGTTGTTTATGGCGCGGAGTATTAGATAGGCTTGACATTGTGTAAAACAAAACATTTAAATCATTACGACAAAATTTTTTTGGAGATGTGCGTGGACACCGAATTACTAAAAACCTTTCTGGAAGTAAGCAGGACAAGACACTTTGGTCGTGCCGCCGAATCCCTGTATCTGACGCAGTCAGCGGTAAGTTTTCGGATTCGCCAGTTAGAAACGCAGCTTGGTGCCAACCTGTTCACGCGCCATCGGAACAATATACGTCTAACCCCCGCCGGCGAACGGCTTCTGCCCTATGCGGAAAGCCTTATCGGTACCTGGCAGATCGCCAAAAAAGAGGTCGCACGCTCGCAGCAACACAGCCTGCTCTCGGTTGGAGCAACCGCTTCATTATGGGAGGTGTATCTGACACCGTGGCTACAATCTCTCTACCAACAGCGCCCGTTACTCCAGTTAGAGGCGCGGATTGCCTTGCGCCACTCGCTGGTAAAGCAGCTCCATGAACGTCAGTTGGATCTGTTAATTACGACTGAACCCCCCAAAATGGAAGAATTGGCGAGCCAACTACTGGGCAATTTTTCCCTTTCGCTGTTTGCAGCAGAAGCGCACCCACTCGGACAGGAACTGCACTATATAAAACTTGAATGGGGAGCAGATTTTCATCAGCAAGAGACTCGCCTGTTGGCCAGCGAGCAGCTTCCCGTCCTGACAACAACATCAGCCCATTTGACCCGCCAGTTACTTGAAACAACCGGTGGTTGCGCGTTTTTACCTAGCCATTGGTTACAAACGTACACCAATCTACGGATAGTCGGCGACAACCAGCCCGTCATGCGCCCATTTTATGCCGTTTGGTTACAAAACAGCGATCAGCAGACGATGATCCGTCAGTTACTGAAAACGCCTATCGTGGTTAATTCATGACCTATTTTTACTCACATCTGACTTAAGCACGTCTGGCTAACCAGAATGTGCTTAACGCCTTCTGTAACCCAATGAAAGCAAACAGCAGGAAACCGATGACGATTTTTGTCCACCATGAGCTCAAAGTGCCGTCAAACGTGATATACGTCTGAATCAGGCCCTGAATCAATACGCCAAACAGAGTGCCCAATACGGTTCCGACACCGCCGGTCAGTAGCGTGCCGCCGATTACAACGGCAGCGATGGCGTCCAATTCCACACCGCTTGCCGCCAGGGCATAACCCGCGGAGGTGTAGAGCGAAAAAACAATGCCTGACAGCACCGCTAACGTACTGGAAAGCATGTAGATATGAATCGTCGTCCGTCTAACGGGCACCCCCATCAGCTCTGCAGAATAGCTATTACCGCCAATCGCATAAACACGGTTACCGAAACGGGTACGATGCGCCATCACCATTCCTACCAGCACCACGATCAGCATAACCAGCGCCAGAAAGGTAAAACGTCCTCCATCGGGCATGCGCCATGCTAAACCCGCCAGTTGGCTGTAGACCGGGTGCTCGATGGGAATCGATTCCTGTGAAACGATAAAGCTCATACCCCGGACAAAGAACATTCCGGCCAGCGTGATAATAAATGCAGGCAATTTCAGCGTATCGATAATCCATCCCATCAATCCGCCAAACATGGCGCCCATCACCAGCGCAATGGCGAACGCAAAGAAAGGATCAATACCATACGCACCGATCAATTTGGCCAGTAACACACCGGTAAACGCAATAACTGATCCTACAGAGAGATCGATCCCGCCAGACAGAATAACAAACGTCATCCCAACCGCCACGATCCCTAAAAAAGCGTTATCCGTCAGTAAATCAAAGAAAACTCGCGTCGAAGCAAAGCCGGGAAACTGGCTGAGACAGAATAAATAGCCCGCAATAAATACCAGAATCGTCATCAACAGGGGGAAGTGGCGTTTCAACATTATGTTTTCCTCCTAAACAGTTGATGCAGCGAAATGCGCGGAGATTGCATGACCAAAACCAGTAGAACGACAAGCGCCTTCAAAACCAGATTAAATTCCGGCCGATAGCCAGATAGCAGGATTCCGGTATTCATACTCTGAATAATCAAAGCGCCGACGACAGAGAGCAGTAAATTAAAGCGTCCTCCGAGTAGGGAGCCGCCCCCGATCACCACAGCCAGAATCGCATCTAATTCAAGCCAGAGGCCCGCGTTATTCGCATCCGCACCACGGATATCCGCCGTGACGATAACGCCTGCCACGGCGGCGCATACGCCGCAGATGACATAAGCCGCGACTAATACCAGCTTTGTACTCACACCAGCATTGCGAGCGGAGCGCAGATTAATACCGACGGATTCGATAAATAGCCCAAGCGCCGTTTTACGCGTCAGCGCCCACAGCGCTAATAACACCACGCAGGCAATCATCACTGGCATCGGTAGATAGAACAGAGTTCCACTACCCAGCTTAGCCAACCCTGCATTATCAAAGGTAATAATCTGGCCTTCAGTAATCAGTTGAGCAATACCTCGACCAGCGACCATCAGCATTAAGGTCGCCACAATCGGCTGAATCTGTAGCACTGCGACCAGAAAACCGTTCCATAGCCCACAGAGTGCGCCAACCAATAGCGCGGTCAGTAATACGGAAGGGAGTGGGTGACCAGCAGCCGTAAGCGTTGCGGCTGTCGCTCCTGCAATCGCCATGACGGCACCGACCGATAAATCGATGCCACCCGTTGCAATAACCAGCGTCATACCTAGTGCCAGCAGCGCAACGGGCGCTCCGCGGTTAAGAATGTCGATAAGGCTACCGAACAAGCGCCCGTCCTGAATGTGCAGGGAGAAGAAATTTGGCGCGACCATGCTGTCAATCAACAGGATAGCGACCAGTGCCAGAAGCTGTGGCACGCCCTTGGTAAACGTTAGGCGCACTTTTTTGGCAGGTTTGATGTTATTGTCTGTCATCAGACTCTCCCGTTTGTACTGCGATTGCCTGCATCACTGCGGCAACCGAGATCTCGCTATGTTCAAGATGCGCAACGTGTTGCCTGTCACGCAGCACAATAATGCGGTCGGCATAGCCGGTCAGTTCTTCCAGTTCGGAAGAGATCACCAATAGCGCCATCCCCTGTTCACACAGTTTTTCGATCAGGCGAATGATTTCGGCATGTGCACCAACGTCGATTCCTCGCGTTGGCTCATCCAAAATCAAAAAACGCGGTTCTGTGGCCAGCCAGCGCGATAACAGGACTTTTTGCTGATTCCCTCCCGATAGATACTGAATTTCCTGCTCAGTACTGGGTGTCCGAATCCCCAATAGGCTGATAAACTTTTCAGCGATACGGGTTTGCTCGCGCAAAGAAATGGGCTTCAGCCAGCCGCGCTGTGCCTGAAGTGCCAGAATGATGTTCTCTCGCACCGTTGCTGCACCAACGATGCCATCAGTTTTACGATCCTCTGGGCAATAGCCAAAACCCAGCCTTCCTGCTGCACGCGGCGTGCGAATGTTGATTCGTTTGCCATCAACCCACGCTTCACCAGCGTCAGGCACGGTGATGCCAAATATCAATTGTGCCGTTTCTGTCCTGCCGGACCCTAATAAACCGGCCAGACCAACGATTTCTCCCGGGCGCACGGAAAGATCGAAGTCATTAATCGAACCACGCCGGCCATAGTGTTTAAATTGCACAATGGGTTCACCAGAGACATCACTATGCTCACCCCGCTTCAATAATGTTTCATCAAAACTGTGTCCCAACATCATTTGGACTAATTCAATACGTGGTAATTCTGCGGCAGGTAATGTTCCAACTAGCCGTCCATTACGCAAAACGGTAATTCTGTCGCTAATGCGGTAAACCTGATCCAGAAAATGCGTGACAAATATCATGCCAATTCCGCGCTCACGCAATTTCCTTAATATATCCAGCAGCATATCGACTTCTTTTGCATCAAGGCTTGCGGTGGGTTCATCAAGAATTAAAACTTTAGCGGAAAGATCGATAGCTCTGGCAATAGCGATAATTTGCTGAACTGCAATGGAGTAATTACCAAGCGGGTGGCTAACATCAATCATCAGCCCGTAATTCAATAATATCGCTTCGGCCTGGCGCAGTATTTTATGTTGGTCAACAATGCCCCAGCGGGTGGGTTCGCGGCCAATAAATAAATTTGCCGCAACGGACAGATTAGGTAATAGATTGACCTCCTGATAGACGGTGCCGATCCCCAATGACTGGGCGTGCGCAGTATTAACAGGATTAATCGCAATACCATCGAGAATAATGTCACCCGATGAGCGATGGTAAACGCCAGTCAATGCCTTAATTAACGTTGACTTCCCTGCACCATTCTCCCCCAATAAAGCGACTATCTCGCCACGATTAAGCGTGAAGTCCACCAGATCTAATGCTTTCACCCCTGGAAACTCAACGCTCATACTCCGAATATCTAACAACCGTGTCGTTTCCATCAGCATCACCTATACGACAACTTGACAAGGCTACGTCACACCTGAGCAATATGATGGTAAATAGGCTAACAATATTCACTGTTCCTTTGTCTAAAAGAGCAGAAAACAGAGTAAACCTACTTTTCCATTTTCATATTTCCGCCAAGTATTTAGCAGAATTTATATAAATGATGAATTCATATTATAAATATCAATAACCAAGATCTTTTTTGGTTTCATATTCCTGTTTTGCCGTGTCAGGCAGTAATAAACGTGATTCGGTTTGAATGAATTTTTCAGGCTGTTTCCCATCCTTCTTCATCGCTAATAAAGCATCAAAAGCAGGCCCGGCCATATTAGGCGTTAATTCAACGGTGGCATTAGCTTCGCCATTCATCATGGCTTTGAAAATATCAGGGACACCATCAATAGAGACTACTTTTATCTGTGAGCCAGGTTTTAGACCTGCTTCTTTAATTGCCTGAATAGCACCTATAGCCATGTCATCATTATGTGCATAAACCGCACAGATATTCTTTCCGTTCTGCTCAGCTTTAATGAAGCTTTCCATAACCTCTTTACCCTTGCTGCGAGTAAAATCTCCCGATTGTGAACGGATAATTTTTATCTGTGGGTCTGAAGCTATACCTTCAGCAAACCCTTTCTTGCGGTTTATCGCTACGCTAGCCCCAACGGTTCCCTGTAACTCGACGACATTACAAGGTTTACCTGCGGCCTCTTTAACAAGCCACTCCCCTGCCACTTTTCCTTCATAGACACTGTCAGAGGCAATAGCAGCGGTGTACAGCGATGGGTCACTGACTTCAATCGTTCTATCAAGTAGGAAAACTGGGATTTTTGCTTCTTTAGCTTCTTGTAAGACTGGAGCCCAGCCCGTCGCTACGACCGGCGCGATAAATATGGCATCTACGCCCTGAGCAATGAATGACCGCACTGCCTTGATCTGATTTTCTTGTTTCTGCTGAGCATCAGCAATCTTCAGCGTGATTCCACGTTTATCGGCTTCCTGCTTTGACACTTTAGTCTCCGCAGAGCGCCATCCTGATTCTGAACCAATCTGGGAAAAACCAACAGTTAAGGGTTTTGCCTGTACGGCACCGCATAACGCCGTGCTTACAGCAACAGCTACCAGTAAACGTCTGTACATACTTAAACTCCTTCTGTGTAGCCTTACAGCTACGTAGTCAGATTTCAGGTACAGCATAGCGCAGCAAATTTATGCTATAGCGCTACCGATGTGATGTTGGCAGAAATCACTCACAAGTGAATGTAACCTGAAGGAGTGCTTTGAAAACGATTTACTCTTCGCTCAGGTTGTAGATAGTTTTAGTTCAAATATCGAACAAGGTTGATGAGCAAGTTCACAACCTGGTATTACGGTGATTTTGTGCATATTTACAGCTAAATTAGCACGTTCTATCAGAAGTACATTAATGGGTTTTATCTGTTAAATAACAATGTATTAGATTAATGAGATGTATGGAGGTGATTAATAATTAGGAAATCAGGGAGCGGGATACAAGACAGGATCGAGCATAAAGTACAGATCAAAAAAAACCCTTCACGATAGTGTGAAGGGTTTTATCTGGCAGGGGCGGAGAGACTCGAACTCGCGACACCCGGTTTTGGAGACCGGTGCTCTACCAACTGAGCTACGCCCCTAAATTTCTCTTAACATTATGCCTGCTAAAATTAGCAGGCATAATTTTAATAAGTGGCGGAACGGACGGGGCTCGAACCCGCGACCCCCTGCGTGACAGGCAGGTATTCTAACCAACTGAACTACCGCTCCACCGAATTTCTCTACAACCACCAGATTGCTCCGGCTTACTGCTTAATTTGATGCCTGGCAGTTCCCTACTCTCACATGGGGAGACCCCACACTACCATCGGCGCTACGGCGTTTCACTGCTGAGTTCGGCATGGGGTCAGGTGGGACCACCGCGCTATCGCCGCCAGGCAAATTCTGTTTCATTCCAACCGTTATGCTTCGCTCTCGCTCTCGCACAACCATCAGAACCAATACTAAAACAAGCTAAATATCAAAACATGTCTCTATGAGTCATCATCACTCAAAACACCTTCGGTGTTGTAAGGTTAAGCCTCTCGGGTCATTAGTACTGGTTAGCTCAACGTATCGCTACGCTTACACACCCAGCCTATCTACGTCGTCGTCTTCAACGGCCCTTCAGGGGCATCAAGTGCCCAGGGAAGACTCATCTCGAGGCAAGTTTCCCGCTTAGATGCTTTCAGCGGTTATCTCTTCCGCACTTAGCTACCGGGCAATGCAATTGGCATCACAACCCGTACACCAGTGGTGCGTTCACTCCGGTCCTCTCGTACTAGGAGCAACCCCTCTCAATCTTCCAACGCCCACGGCAGATAGGGACCGAACTGTCTCACGACGTTCTAAACCCAGCTCGCGTACCACTTTAAATGGCGAACAGCCATACCCTTGGGACCTACTTCAGCCCCAGGATGTGATGAGCCGACATCGAGGTGCCAAACACCGCCGTCGATATGAACTCTTGGGCGGTATCAGCCTGTTATCCCCGGAGTACCTTTTATCCGTTGAGCGATGGCCCTTCCATTCAGAACCACCGGATCACTAAGACCTGCTTTCGCACCTGCTCGAGCTGTCACTCTCGCAGTCAAGCTAGCTTATGCCTTTGCACTAACCTCCTGATGTCCGACCAGGATTAGCTAACCTTCGTGCTCCTCCGTTACGCTTTGGGAGGAGACCGCCCCAGTCAAACTACCCACCAGACACTGTCCGCAACCCCGATTAGGGGCCCACGTTAGAACATCAAACATTAAAGGGTGGTATTTCAAGGTCGGCTCCATGCAGACTGGCGTCCACACTTCAAAGCCTCCCACCTATCCTACACATCAAGGCTCAAGGTTCAGTGTCAAGCTATAGTAAAGGTTCACGGGGTCTTTCCGTCTTGCCGCGGGTACACTGCATCTTCACAGCGAGTTCAATTTCACTGAGTCTCGGGTGGAGACAGCCTGGCCATCATTACGCCATTCGTGCAGGTCGGAACTTACCCGACAAGGAATTTCGCTACCTTAGGACCGTTATAGTTACGGCCGCCGTTTACCGGGGCTTCGATCAAGAGCTTCGCCTTGCGGCTGACCCCATCAATTAACCTTCCGGCACCGGGCAGGCGTCACACCGTATACGTCCACTTTCGTGTTTGCACAGTGCTGTGTTTTTATTAAACAGTTGCAGCCAGCTGGTATCTGCGACTGGCTTCAGCTCCGTCCGCAAGGGACTTCACCTACGCGCCAGCGTGCCTTCTCCCGAAGTTACGGCACCATTTTGCCTAGTTCCTTCACCCGAGTTCTCTCAAGCGCCTGAGTATTCTCTACCTGACCACCTGTGTCGGTTTGGGGTACGATTTGATGTTACCTGGAGCTTAGAGGCTTTTCCTGGAAGCGTAGCATTGGTTACTTCATCACCGTAGTGACTCGTCATCACGCCTCAGTGTTAACGATGACCCGGATTTACCTAAGTCACCCACCTTCACGCTTAAACCGGGACAACCGTCGCCCGGATAACCTAGCTTTCTCCGTCCCCCCTTCGCAGTAACACCCAGTACAGGAATATTAACCTGTTTCCCATCGACTACGCTTTTCAGCCTCGCCTTAGGGGTCGACTCACCCTGCCCCGATTAACGTTGGACAGGAACCCTTGGTCTTCCGGCGTGCGGGTTTTTCACCCGCATTATCGTTACTTATGTCAGCATTCGCACTTCTGATACCTCCAGCAACCCTCACAGGTCACCTTCGACGGCTTACAGAACGCTCCCCTACCCAACAACACCTAAGTGTCGCTGCCGCAGCTTCGGTGCATGGTTTAGCCCCGTTACATCTTCCGCGCAGGCCGACTCGACCAGTGAGCTATTACGCTTTCTTTAAATGATGGCTGCTTCTAAGCCAACATCCTGGCTGTCTGTGCCTTCCCACATCGTTTCCCACTTAACCATGACTTTGGGACCTTAGCTGGCGGTCTGGGTTGTTTCCCTCTTCACGACGAACGTTAGCACCCGCCGTGTGTCTCCCGTGATAACATTCTTCGGTATTCGTAGTTTGCATCGGGTTGGTAAGTCGGGATGACCCCCTAGCCGAAACAGTGCTCTACCCCCGAAGATGAGTTCACGAGGCGCTACCTAAATAGCTTTCGGGGAGAACCAGCTATCTCCCGGTTTGATTGGCCTTTCACCCCCAGCCACAAGTCATCCGCTAATTTTTCAACATTAGTCGGTTCGGTCCTCCAGTTAGTGTTACCCAACCTTCAACCTGCCCATGGCTAGATCACCGGGTTTCGGGTCTATACCCTGCAACTTAACGCCCAGTTAAGACTCGGTTTCCCTGCGGCTCCCCTATTCGGTTAACCTTGCTACAGAATATAAGTCGCTGACCCATTATACAAAAGGTACGCAGTCACCTAACAAGTAGGCTCCCACTGCTTGTACGTACACGGTTTCAGGTTCTATTTCACTCCCCTCGCCGGGGTTCTTTTCGCCTTTCCCTCACGGTACTGGTTCACTATCGGTCAGTCAGGAGTATTTAGCCTTGGAGGATGGTCCCCCCATATTCAGACAGGATGTCACGTGTCCCGCCCTACTCATCGAACTCACAACTTGTGCATTTTTGTGTACGGGACTATCACCCTTTACTGTGCGACTTTCCAGACGCTTCCACTAACACACAAACTGATTCTGGTTCTGGGCTCCTCCCCGTTCGCTCGCCGCTACTGGGGGAATCTCGGTTGATTTCTTTTCCTCGGGGTACTGAGATGTTTCAGTTCCCCCGGTTCGCCTCATTAACCTATGTATTCAGTTAATGATAGTGTGTCGAAACACACTGGGTTTCCCCATTCGGGTATCGTCGGGTATTACGCTTCATATCAGCTTACCGACGCTTATCGCAGATTAGCACGCCCTTCATCGCCTCTGACTGCCTAGGCATCCACCGTGTACGCTTAGTCGCTTAACCTCACAACCCGAAGGTGTCTTTGAGTAATCAAAGTCACGTATCGCGCTGCGATTATTTGAGAGACTCATTGACAGACTGATTCACCATTGACACCCGCAGGTATCAATGTTCATTCAGCTGTCATGTTTCAATTTTCAGCTTGTTCCAGATTGTTAAAGAGCAATATCGTAAACATGACTCCGAAGAATCATCTTTAAGATATTCATGATAATGTCTTTCACTCATTATCGGATTGGCGTCCCCAAGGGGATTCGAACCCCTGTTACAGCCGTGAAAGGGCAGTGTCCTAGGCCTCTAGACGATGGGGACACGAAAAATCCGTACCGGATCATAAACCCGGCACTCTCGCGTCAGCATGAGTTTACACTCATCGCATCAACAGGTGCGCTTGCTCAGTATTTTCATCAGACAATCTGTGTGAGCACTTCACTCAACGCACATCTTTTTGGTAAGGAGGTGATCCAACCGCAGGTTCCCCTACGGTTACCTTGTTACGACTTCACCCCAGTCATGAATCACAAAGTGGTAAGCGCCCTCCCGAAGGTTAAGCTACCTACTTCTTTTGCAACCCACTCCCATGGTGTGACGGGCGGTGTGTACAAGGCCCGGGAACGTATTCACCGTAGCATTCTGATCTACGATTACTAGCGATTCCGACTTCATGGAGTCGAGTTGCAGACTCCAATCCGGACTACGACGTACTTTATGAGGTCCGCTTGCTCTCGCGAGGTCGCTTCTCTTTGTATACGCCATTGTAGCACGTGTGTAGCCCTACTCGTAAGGGCCATGATGACTTGACGTCATCCCCACCTTCCTCCGGTTTATCACCGGCAGTCTCCTTTGAGTTCCCGACCGAATCGCTGGCAACAAAGGATAAGGGTTGCGCTCGTTGCGGGACTTAACCCAACATTTCACAACACGAGCTGACGACAGCCATGCAGCACCTGTCTCACAGTTCCCTAAGGCACCAAAGCATCTCTGCTAAGTTCTGTGGATGTCAAGAGTAGGTAAGGTTCTTCGCGTTGCATCGAATTAAACCACATGCTCCACCGCTTGTGCGGGCCCCCGTCAATTCATTTGAGTTTTAACCTTGCGGCCGTACTCCCCAGGCGGTCGATTTAACGCGTTAGCTCCGGAAGCCACGCCTCAAGGGCACAACCTCCAAATCGACATCGTTTACAGCGTGGACTACCAGGGTATCTAATCCTGTTTGCTCCCCACGCTTTCGCACCTGAGCGTCAGTCTTTGTCCAGGGGGCCGCCTTCGCCACCGGTATTCCTCCAGATCTCTACGCATTTCACCGCTACACCTGGAATTCTACCCCCCTCTACAAGACTCTAGCCTGTCAGTTTTGAATGCAGTTCCCAGGTTAAGCCCGGGGATTTCACATCCAACTTAACAGACCGCCTGCGTGCGCTTTACGCCCAGTCATTCCGATTAACGCTTGCACCCTCCGTATTACCGCGGCTGCTGGCACGGAGTTAGCCGGTGCTTCTTCTGCGGGTAACGTCAATCGGTAAGGTTATTAACCTTACCGCCTTCCTCCTCGCTGAAAGTGCTTTACAACCCGAAGGCCTTCTTCACACACGCGGCATGGCTGCATCAGGCTTGCGCCCATTGTGCAATATTCCCCACTGCTGCCTCCCGTAGGAGTCTGGACCGTGTCTCAGTTCCAGTGTGGCTGGTCATCCTCTCAGACCAGCTAGGGATCGTCGCCTAGGTGAGCCATTACCTCACCTACCAGCTAATCCCATCTGGGCACATCCGATGGCAAGAGGCCCGAAGGTCCCCCTCTTTGGTCCGAAGACGTTATGCGGTATTAGCTACCGTTTCCAGTAGTTATCCCCCTCCATCAGGCAGTTTCCCAGACATTACTCACCCGTCCGCCGCTCGTCACCCAGAGAGCAAGCTCCCCTGTGCTACCGCTCGACTTGCATGTGTTAGGCCTGCCGCCAGCGTTCAATCTGAGCCATGATCAAACTCTTCAATTTAAGATTTGTTTGATTTGCTGAACTCGTCAGCGATGCTCAAAGAATTAAAACTGTTTATTCGTAATGAATTTACTGTTGTTCACTCTTCAAGACTTTTTATATCGTTAAGATACGGTCTTGTGAGTGCCCACACAGATTGTCTGATTATATTGTTAAAGAGCAGTGCCACTTCATCGGTGGCGCGGGCTGCATATACTATGCTTTTCCGCTGTGAAGTCAAGTCATTACTGACCGCCTTCGTTGAATCTTTTTTCCTGACACCGCAATCGCGTGTCGCTGTTGCCGTGTCAGTGGAGGCGGATTATAGGGACTTCTCGCTCGCTGACAAGTGCTAAATGCAAAAAAGTTATCACTTGTCTACTATTTGCCCACAAGGCTATGAAAGTGGCAGTTTTTCCAGCGAATCGAAGCCATAACGCTGCAATATTGGCCACAGCGTAGCGACTTTAGGCGTAATCGTCAGGCAGTAAACCAGATTCTTATCTGTCGAAAATGGGGGATTATCCAGATTAGCAATCAGCCATGCTGTTCTTTTAGCTATAGCAGCGCCAGAATCCACAAGACGCGTACCATCTGGCAAGGCCATTTTCAGTTCTTCTGCTAATAATGGAAAATGCGTACACCCAAGCACGACTGTATCTGGCGGTTCCGGTAAACGCAGCCAAGGGCGCAGAATTTTTTGCAATTCAGAAATAGAGATCGTCTCACCCTGCAATTTCGATTCTGCTAACTCGACCAGTTCTGACGATCCCAATGACAAAATCTGGCAATCCGTCGCAAAACGGGCAATCAGTTCGTGCGTATAGGGGCGTTGAACCGTTGCGCGAGTCGCCAATAGGCCAACAACACCGTTGCGTGTCAGCTTAGCCGCCGGTTTAACCGCTGGGACGACGCCCACGACAGGAAAAGTAAAGCGCTCACGTAGCGCAGGAAGGGAAATCGTACTCGCCGTATTGCAGGCAATCACAACTAATGCAAGCTGATGGCGTTGTTGAACTGCGTTAACAATCTCAACCACGCGCTCGATAATAAACTGCTGTGATTTCTCACCATAGGGAAACGCTTCGTTATCGAATGCGTATATATAGTGAAGATCCGGCAGAAGCTGCCGGATCTCATCATAAACAGACAGCCCGCCTACGCCGGAATCGAAGACCAGAATCGTAGGACGGGATGGCAGGTTAGAAGGTATAGCTTCCTGTGAGATAGTATTCTCGCCCTGCCGTGCGGTAGCCATATGCCGTCTCATAATCTTTATCAAACAGGTTGGCGATTCTACCACGAACTGTCAGATGAGAGGTGATCGGATATGAGGCTGCGAGATCCCACAGACTTACACCGCCTAACTTCACAGTCTGGAAAGTGTTGTAATCCGTGTCATAACGCTGGCCTAGATACTGGTAAGTCACCGACCAATCAATATTAGCTACATCCCAATCCAACTGGTACTTGACCTGCTGTTTAGCGCGACGCAATAACACTTTATTAGTCTGGCTATTACGCGGATCGAGATAATCAAAAGAAACCTTATGAGACAAAGGACCAGTATCGAAAGATGCCGTTGCTTCGGCACCTTTGATTCGTGCTTTTTGGATGTTGCTATAGCGATTTGTTGGATCAAAGTTGATGAGGTTGTCAATATCATTGCGATAGCCAGACAGCCTCCAATTAACCGGGCCTGTCAAACCTTCGAAACCACCTTCCCACTGCTTACTTTCTTCTGGCTTAAGATTGAGGTTACCGTACTTTTCGCTGTAGACCTGATTCAGGTTCGGTGCTTTATAAGCAGTACCATAAGAGGCAAAAATACTGTACCCCTCAATAAACTCCCACGCAGCACTCGATTGCCAAGTGTTATGCCAGCCAAAAACATTATTGTCATCGCCTCTAACAGCACTTTCTAGCGTCACACTGCTTATTTTTTGTTGGGCAGTGGCGTAGATACCGACGTTACGCTGCTCATGCCCAGCAACCACGTAATTTGTACCCGGCTGTGATGTCTGTTTTTGCCAGTCCACACCCGCACTGGCACTCCCTGCGCCAACGGCAAGCGTATTACCCCATTGCAGATTATATTGCTTTACATTGTCCAACGTTGATGCGGGGCTATAACGTCCCTTATCAGGATCAAAATTTAGATCCTTGGTATGGCTATAACTGGCGACTAATTGGCTCGAATAAATATCTCGGTTAAATTGCAGTCCTGTATCCCACGTTTGACTATAAAGCTGTCGAATACTCGGTGTACCTAATACAGCCCAGGTCGTGTTATCAAGAGCGTCATAGCCATCATAATTGGTTCTATTATCAAAACCATAGCCACGTAGAAAACCGCTAAACTCATCATTGAACTGCTGTTTCACCGCACCATAAATGGATTTGCTCATGAATCCATCACGATCTGGCTGACGCGGCGCATCAGCAGCGGCGATGTCAAACCCTTTAGTGTAGGCGTAGTTACCCGCTAACGTGATCGTTGTACCGCTATCTAAAGTCTGTTGAGTTGCCAGATCATAGGCTTGGTAACCTTTTGAACCAACACCCGCAGCCAATGTAGTGCCATTTTTCTCTCTGGTGGTAATAATGTTTACCACGCCACCAATAGCATCAGAGCCATAGACCGCAGAACGTGCACCACGGATATATTCAACCTTTTGTACCAAAGAAAGAGGGATTTGGCTGAGGTCAGAAGAGCCGCTAATACCGGCTTGATTCAAACGAATGCCGTCCATCAAAATAAGAACATGCCTGCTCTCAGATCCTCTGATACGTAATGTACTCTGTTGTCCCAATCCACCACTCTGCTCAATATCCACACCCGGCAAACGCCGCATAACATCAGTTAGGCTTTTCGCCTGCCAGCGGTCGATCTCTTCTCTTGTCACTACAGTCGTGGGCGCCAGCACCGAAGAAACCGGCTGTGCGAAACGGTTTGCGGTTACCACTATGTCATCGGTATTTTTTTCCGATGACGAATTTGGAGATGAACTGTTTTCCTGTGCCCAGCCAGAAAATGCCGTGACGGAAAGCGCCGTCAGCAGCGAAACTTTTTTAATCATTGTTAAAGCATCCGAGAAATAATAAGGATGCCGCAGGCTCTGTTAATAGCACGCGATATGCAGAACCAATTGCGACGTATTCCGGCAGGTCTTCGGGCTTGGATGCCGTTGTGACCACAAACCGTCAACGACGGTAGGGGGTACAACGAAAGCGATGACTTCCCATCTATAAAAGACAGTGTCTGCATAATAATAATGCTATCGCCGGGGCATTCCTTACCGCTGCGCGTCAGCTCCAGATTTACACTGGATTCCCTTTTGACTTGTGATACAAGGCCGGACGCTCATCCTACAATTGCGAATTGTGGAAGTCTAGACTTCTATATCACTACAGGATAATAACGTAACAAAACTGGACTTCCTGGGTGGATTCCCTACAATTCCCGGCCAATAACACCCTTTTAGACGCTGTTCAGACGAGAAAACCATGACGCCAGAAATCCTGCCCATCGAACAATACAACGACCAGCTTGCAGAGAAAACCGAGCGTCTGCGTGGAATGATGGCACCTTTCAATGCACCGGAGCCTGTCGTCTTCCGTTCTCCCGTCAGCCACTATCGGATGCGTGCCGAATTCCGTATCTGGCACGAGGGTGACGAGCTTTATCACATCATGTTTGACCAGCAAACCAAACAGCGTATTCGGGTCGATCGCTTTCCGGCAGCTAGCGAACTAATCAATCACCTGATGCCGGAACTGCTTGCCGCCATTCAGCCTGACTCCGTACTGCGCCGTAAACTGTTCCAGATAGACTATCTGTCGACAATGAGCGGCGAAGTGATCGTTTCGCTGCTGTATCACCGTGCACTGGATGAGGAATGGCAGGAACATGCCCGCGCACTGCGTGATAGCCTGACGGCGCAAGGGTTTAACCTACAGTTGATTGGTCGCGCGACGAAAACCAAAATCTGCCTCGATCGCGATTATGTCGATGAATGTCTGCCGGTTGCCGGTCGGGATATGATTTACCGGCAGGTGGAAAACAGCTTCACGCAGCCGAATGCCGCGATAAATATTCAGATGCTGGAATGGGCAGTGGATGCAACTGCGGGATCAACAGGGGATTTGCTGGAACTGTATTGTGGTAACGGTAATTTTTCACTCGCGCTGGCAAGAAATTTCGAACGCGTACTGGCAACCGAAATCGCCAAGCCATCCGTCGCGGCAGCACAATATAATATCGCCGCGAATCAGATAGAGAACGTGCAGATCATCCGCATGGCGGCAGAAGAATTTACGCAGGCCATGCAGGGCGTGCGTCAGTTTAACCGTTTACAAGGTATCGATCTGACAAGCTACCAGTGCGAGACCATTTTTGTTGACCCGCCGCGCAGCGGGCTGGATGACGAAACGGTGAAACTGGTGCAGGCTTATCCGCGCATTCTTTATGTTTCCTGTAACCCGGAAACATTGAGTCGCAACCTGCAAACGCTATCGGAAACCCACGACATTCGCCGTCTGGCGCTGTTCGATCAATTCCCTTACACCCATCATATGGAGTGTGGCGTACTGTTGGAAAAACGTCAGTAACGCACACAAACTGGCGGGCCACCCCGCCAGCATGCAACCGCTATAGTGTTTCGCTCTCTTCTGCTGCTACGGGTTCCGTCGCTTTTCTGCGACGCAGTTTCAGGCCAATCCAGAAAACCAATGCCACGCACAGGATCGAGGGAATAAAGTTCGATCCAATGGCGGGATATTCAACGCGCACAATGGCGCTGTAAATCAATAAACCCAGCAGAAAACTGGCCGCCACCAGTATCGGAATGCCTTCCGGCATACTGTGGTGCAAATAACGTTCATGCAGGCAGTAGATCGACAATACCAGCGCAATCAGAGGAAAAATCGAGAACGGAACAATACTGCTGAACAAGGCGGCGAATGCGCCGTTGACGGATAAGCCCGCAATCAGCGCCAGAACCAGTGTACCTTTTTCTTGGTGAGGTTTTTCTGTCATGGTTTCTCCCTTCTCATGTTGGTATAGAGGATTTATGGCACGGTAAAGCTGCTGTCGTGTTCTTTTCTGTACCAGTAATAAGCGCCTTTGGCGATCATCCGCAATTGCAGCACCAGCCGCTCTTCCAGCTGTTTACGCTGTTCCAGAGAAACATCCAACGCTTCCGCCCCTGCGCTGAAAACAATGGTCACCATCGCTTCCGACTGCGCTTCTGCGAAGCTGCGGGGAATATGGTTTTCCACCTCAAGATAATCCGCCAGTTCAGCGATAAAATGCTGAATTTCCCGCGCGACCGCCGCACGGAAAGCCGCCGATGTCCCTGAACGCTCACGCAGCAAGAGCCGGAAGGCATTAGGATTATTACCGATAAATTCCATAAAGGTGGAAACCGACGTCCTGATCACGCTACCCGTTTTGGCAATACGTTGCCGAGCCTGCCGCATTAGCTGGCGCAGCATTAATCCGCTTTCATCAACCATTGTCAGCCCCAGCTCATCCACGTCTCGAAAATGACGATAGAAGGACGTCGGCGCGATACCCGCTTCGCGGGCAACCTCACGCAAACTCAAGCTGGCAAAGCTACGCTCAGCGCTTAACTGGCTAAATGCGGCTTCAATAAGGGAACGACGAGTCCGTTCTTTTTGTTGTGCTCTGACACCCATTATGCTGCCCAAATGATCTCTCCCCTTTCCAGAGGGTCACTATAGCAAAATTTATTGTCCGCAGAATGAGACAAAGTTTGCCATATTAAGAATGTGAAAATCTGTTTCCATAGTAAAGGCAGGGATGATTGGGTTCTGCCGCCGTCGATGCTACAATCGCACGATGTTAAGGCCACGTTATTATTTTGTATAAAAACAGGTTTAACCTACCATGACTCTAGAACATCAATTCGATTATGATGCCATCGTTATTGGTTCCGGTCCCGGCGGTGAAGGTGCAGCAATGGGATTGGCCAAGCACGGCGCCAAAATTGCGGTGATTGAACGTCACTACAATGTCGGCGGCGGCTGTACCCACTGGGGTACGATTCCTTCCAAAGCCCTCCGCCACGCCGTCAGCCGTATTATCGAGTTCAATCAAAACCCCCTCTACAGTGACAACTCCCGTATTATTCGCTCCTCATTTTCCGACATCCTGCGCCACGCCGACAGCGTCATTGGTCAGCAAACCCGTATGCGGCAAGGGTTTTATGAGCGTAATCAGTGCGAATTGTTTTCCGGTGAAGCCAGCTTCATCGATGCACACACGATTGCCGTTCACTACCCAGACAATACCCATGAGACGCTGACCGCCGCGAATATCATTATCGCGACCGGTTCACGTCCATATCATCCGGCAGACGTCGATTTCGACCACCCACGCATTTACGATAGCGACTCTATACTGCAACTCGACCACGAACCCCAGCACGTCATCATCTATGGTGCAGGCGTTATCGGCTGCGAATACGCCTCTATCTTTCGCGGCCTGAGCGTTAAGGTCGATCTAATCAACACCCGCGATAGGTTGTTGGCTTTTCTCGATCAGGAAATGTCAGATGCCTTGTCCTACCACTTTTGGAACAACGGCGTGGTGATTCGCCACAACGAAGAATTCGAGAGTATTGAAGGGCTGTCTGATGGCGTTATCGTCAACCTGAAATCCGGCAAAAAGATGAAGGCAGACTGCCTGCTCTATGCCAACGGACGCACAGGAAACACGGAAACGCTGGGGCTGGAAAATATCGGCCTGAGCACCGACAGTCGCGGTCAACTCAAGGTCAACAGCATGTACCAGACCGCGCTGGCGCATATTTATGCTATCGGTGATGTTATCGGCTACCCCAGCCTGGCATCCGCCGCTTACGATCAGGGTCGGCTCGCCGCGCAGGCGATCATCAAAGGCGATGCTAGCGCACATCTGATCGAAGATATCCCCACTGGTATTTATACCATCCCGGAAATCAGCTCCGTAGGGAAAACCGAGCAAGAACTCACCGCGATGAAAGTGCCTTATGAAGTCGGGCGCGCGCAGTTTAAACATCTGGCACGGGCGCAGATTGTCGGAATGAACGTGGGGAGTTTGAAGATTCTGTTTCACCGTGAGACAAAACAGATTCTGGGTATTCACTGCTTTGGTGAGCGCGCCGCTGAGATTATCCACATCGGTCAGGCCATCATGGAACAGAAAGGTGAAGGTAATACTATCGAATATTTCGTTAATACCACCTTCAACTATCCAACCATGGCAGAAGCGTACCGCGTAGCGGCGCTGAACGGACTTAACCGCTTATTTTGACAGGGTTTCCATATAACCCTGCATGTGCTCGCGGATGGTATCAGCAAGCTGCTCATAGCGTCCGCGCAGCGGTGAACCGGGGCGGTACACCAGCGCGATAGTGCGCTTAGGCTCTGGTTTATAGCACGGTAAATAGCAGACGCCATCGCGCTCGCGCTCGTGCGGTACTGATAGCGCTGGCAACAACGTAATCCCACTTCCGGCTGCGACCATGTTGCGCAGTGTCTCTAGGCTGGTCGCCCGGAAATGCGTATCTTCATCTGCTCCGGCCTGAAAACAGAATCCCATCGCCTGGTCGCGCAGACAGTGACCGTCTTCCAGCATCAGCAGCTTTTCACCCGCCAGATCAGACATTGCCACACGTTCGCGGTTTGCCCAAGGGTGATCCTGATAAATCGCTAGCTTCATCGGCTCGTCAAACAGAGGAACTTCGATAAAGGCTTCAGACTCTTTCACCATCGCCAGAATGGCACAGTCCAGTTTGCCGCTGTCCAATTGCGCGAGCAGTTGATGGGTTTGCGCTTCGTGCAGATACATTTCGAGTTTGGGGAAGGTGCGATGCAGCATCGGAATAATTTGCGGCAGCAGATAAGGCCCCACAGTAGGGATCAAGCCAATATGCAACGGCCCCGACATGGTTTCGCCCTGCTGACTCGCCATCTCTTTTAATACCTTGACCTCGCGTAATACCGTTCGCGCCTGCTCGACCAACAGCAGCCCGGCTTGCGTAAACAAGACCTTGCGGCTGGTCCGCTCCAACAGCATCACGCCTAGCTCATCTTCCAGTTTGCGAATTTGTCCACTGAGTGTTGGCTGACTCACATGGCAAGAATCTGCCGCACGCCGAAAGTGACGATGTTCTGCCAGCGCGACAAGATACTCTAAGTCCCGAATATTCATTATTATTCTCCTTATCATGATAGCTAACAGCGATAGATAGGATATCAACGAACGACAATCCCTATCAACATCCAAAAATGAATAATATATCCCACCGAAACGTGTTTGCTAATTGCAGCCACCTGCCACGCTATAACGAGCAGGCTAATATATTCAAGTGATTTGACGATGACAGCATTTTGTGTTCTTCGGTCAAACCAAGAAGCGTGATGGAGACCAGAAAATACAATGCATAGGTTGGGCGATTAGCAATACAAATAGGCACAAAGCGACAGAGGGAGCATATGGGGGTTGGTAAGATTGATACAGTCAAAGGAGCAAGAAAAAAATTATTCAGTCCGTTACGGTACGTCGAAGCATACGAATAGGAATCTCATCCCTGAGACTCCTCCCTTTTCAGGCTCCCACAAGCCATAGATTCAGCTATTCCAATACCTAAATCTATCGCAACGGCGTGGCAGCCTTTTTTCTTCCTGAAACCTTGCGCGCGACCTTAGCGTGCCACTTCTGGGCGCACACCCAGCGTGTGGCAAATCGCGTAGCTCAACTCAGCGCGATTCAACGTATAGAAGTGGAAATCTTTTACCCCTTCGCGGCTCAGGATTTTCACCATGTCCATCGCAATAGAGGCACCAACCATTTTGCGGGTTTCCGGGTCGTTATCCAGACCGTCAAACACGCTTGTCATCCAGTTCGGCACGCGCACATTTGTCATCGTGGCGAATTTTTGCAACTGCTTGAAGTTTGATACTGGTAAAATCCCCGGCACGATCTCTACATCGATGCCTGTAGCCACGCAGCGGTCACGGAACCGCAAATAGCTTTCTACGTCGAAAAAGAACTGTGTGATAGCGCGATTCGCACCCGCATCAATTTTATGCTTGAGGTTAATCAGGTCAGCCTGCGCGCTTTTGGCTTCAGGATGCACTTCAGGATAGGCAGCAACCGAGATATCGAAATCGCCAACCTCTTTCAGCAGGGAAACCAAATCGGCCGCATACATGTCCGGTTTGCCGCCTTCAGGAGGCAAATCGCCGCGCAGCGCGACAATATGACGGATACCACTCTCCCAGTAATCTTGCGCGATTTCACGCAGCTGTTCACGCGAAGCGTCGATACAGGTCAGGTGGGGTGCTGCTTCCAAACCAGTACGCTCTTTAATCGTTTTGATAATGCTGTGAGTACGGTCACGCTCGCCGGAATTCGCCCCGTAGGTCACAGAAACAAACTTGGGCTTCAGGCTGCTCAGTCGATCAATCGAGTTCCACAGAGTTTCTTCCATGTCGCTGGTACGTGGCGGGAAAAATTCGAATGACACATTAATTCGTCCCTGCAATTCCGCCAGACTTTGATTCAGCGCTTCCCGCTGGTTTGCGTGAAAAAAGCTCATACCTGCTACCCCGTTGACCGTGACTGTTATTATCATTCGCTACACGTCTATACGTTTAGACGTCTATATAGAAAATGACGTAATCCGCTTAAAGAGTCAACGTTTTTCAGCTCGGCAGGAGGTGATGATTACTCACGCTAAATGAAAAAATTTCATGATAAGAGGTGTGTGAAAACGTGAGGAGCAATATGTCGCTTGCGGATTGGCTGCCTCCCCAATACGCGGAGGCGGCCAATAATGATGTCGTGATTACAGCAGGTTCTACAACAACTGCGCTAAACGACTGAGGTCAGATTGAAGCGCACCAGCGGTGACATCGCGCCCTGCACCTGGCCCACGGATAACCAACGGGTTATCCCGATACCAACGGCTTTCAATCGCAAACACGTTATCACCCGGCAATAGCGAGGCCAGCGGATGATCGGGGCGAACCGCTTCAACGCCCACACGTGCTTTGCCGTTGCTGTCGAAGCGTGCGACATGACGCAGAACTAAGCCCATTTCCTGTGCCGCTTCCAGACGTTGCAGCATCTGTTCGTTCAGCGAATCACCGTTCTCGAAGAAGTAATCGACTGATCCCTGTTCACAGCCCGGCGGCACTAGCGACTCAACCCGCACCTGACTCGGTTCGATATCATATCCCGCCTCACGTGCCAGAATCACCAGCTTGCGCATAACGTCCTGACCAGACAGGTCAACGCGCGGATCGGGTTCGGTCAGCCCCTGCTGGCACGCCTGATCGACCAGATCGGTGAACGGTACGGTGCCGTCGAACTGCAAAAACAACCAGGAGAGCGTACCGGAGAAAATCCCGCTGATCGCCAGAATACTGTCGCCACTTTCCCGCAGATCGCGTACCGCAAAGTTGACCGGCAACCCTGCGCCGACGGTCGCGTTATACAGCCAGTGGCGATCCGTTTTCGCGAACGCATCACGGATTTGGCGATAGTTATTGCCGCCGGAGGCACCCGCCAGTTTGTTGGCACTGATGACATGGAAGCCGTAGCTGGCGAAATCCAGATACAGATCGGCGACCGACTCACTGGCGGTGACATCCAGCACCACCAAATCATCAAAGGGATGTGCACGCATCCACAGAAACAGATCTTCGCCATCCCGCTCTTGCGCTTCACTTTCGAAGAAGGCCAATGCGCGGCTGGCATCCAACCCATCATAGTTCAATAGGCTGCGCGTACTGTCCACCACGCCAGCCAGTACAAACTCAAAACCGGTACGGGCAGACAGGTTGCTCTGCTCACGCGCAAACAGCTCCAGCCAGCGTGAACCTATATTTCCCTTGCCGAACAGCACCAGACCGATACGCTTTTCCGCCCGGAACAACGAATGGTGCAGCCCACGAATTAAATGCTCCGTCGGACCAACACGCAGCACAGCAACCAGGCTGATGCCATCATCGGCCTGACGGATAAATTCAATCGGCTGATCTTTCAACTGCTGGTAGAAACGGTGGCTATGCAGTGGATTTTTACCCACGCCCGCACCGACCATCGCCACCATCGCCAACCCATCACGCTGGCTGAGTTCCACTGGCAGGTTGGCTTGTGCCAGCAACTGTAATGCGCTTTCCACCACTTCAGAGGTATAGCACAGTTGCAACAGGCTACGATCCTGATGAGCGCCGATTGCCAGCGGTTTCAACTGCGCACGGTTCAGAAGTTGTTCGACTTCTTTTTGCAACAGAGCGAAATCGTGTTCAGAAGGAACCTGAACTTCAATCAGGCATACATCGTCGTGGCTGGTGACAATTTTGGCACCCGTACCCGAGGCCAACACGCGTTCGATGCGCGTCGACCCTTGTTCAGGCTGATAGCTGCAACGCAGTTGCAAGTCGATATCGCTACCAGAAACAGGCTGTAAGGTACGCGTATGCAGCACCGGCGCAGCCAGACGTGCCAGTTCGCTGGCTTCATCCAACCGCAGCAGCGGCAGCAGGCAGGCATCTTTCACTTTGCGTGGGTCAGCGCTATACACCCCGGCGACGTCGCTCCAAATGGTTACACGTTCAACCCCGGCCAGCGCACCGATTTGTGTCGCAGAGTAGTCACTTCCGTTACGTCCCAGCAGTACCGTCTCACCCGCGTCATTACGGCAGATAAAACCGGTTACCACTAAACGCTGCCCGGCATGTTGCGCCAGATATTGCTGCAACAGCGGCCAGGAACGACCTTCATCAACCTGCGGCTGCGCGGCACGTTCCGCGCAGAGAAAATCACGCGCATCCAGCCAGGCTGCATTCATATCGCGGTGATTCAGCAACGCCGACATCAAACGAGCTGACCAGATTTCACCGTGCCCAACCACTTCGGCGTAGACGGCATCCGTCATCTTGCCATCCAGCAGCGCAGCCAAACGCTCCAGATCGCGAATAAACCGGGCTGTCAGCGTCTCTGCCTCTTGCGCAGGTAGAAGTCCGGCAATCAGTTCACTGTGATAGCGGCGTAATGCCTGCTGAACCTGATGCGCCGACAGACGGTCGCTCTGGCTCAGTTTCAACCAGCTAATCAGCTGGTTGGTGGTACTGCCTGCGGCAGACACCACCATCAAATCACCGGGGTGGCTATATTCCGCCATAATACCGGCTACGCGCAGGTAACACTTCACATCGGCCAGACTGCTACCGCCAAACTTATGCAGTTGTCGGCCTGTTACCGATGGCGCTACTCCTAATGCACTCATTCTTACCTCTTGGCTGCGGCTTGAAACGCACGATCCAGATCGGCAACCAGATCATCGCCGTCTTCAATACCGGTAGAAATACGCAGTAATGTTTCAGAGATACCCGCGGCGGCACGCGCCTCCGGTGCCATACCCGCATGCGTCATCGTTGCCGCATGCGAGATAAGGCTTTCCACCCCGCCCAGCGATTCGGCCAGCGTAAACAGCTCCAGCGATGCCAGAAAACGCCGCAGGGTGTCTTCATCTCCATCCAGCTCAAAACTTAGCATAGCGCCAAAGCCAGATTGTTGACGGCGGGCAATATCATGGCCGGGATTGTTCGGCAGTGAAGGATGGTACAACGCCTTCACGAGCGGCTGCGTCTGTAAGAATTCAACCACTTGTTGCGCATTACGCTGCGCGGCCGCCATACGCGGCGATAAAGTACGCAGGCCACGGAGCAGCAGATAGCTGTCAAACGCCGCGCCCGTGACGCCAATGTTGTTCGCCCACCAGGCCAGTTCAGTGATGGTATCGGAATCTTTGGCGATCACCGCACCTGCGACCACATCAGAGTGGCCATTCAGGTACTTGGTACACGAATGCACCACCAGATCGGCGCCCAGCTCCAGCGGTTTCTGCAATGCTGGGCTCAGGAAGGTGTTATCCACCACGCTGACGGCGCCCGCGTCCCGCGCCGCCTGGCAAATCGCGGCAATATCCACAACGCGCAGTAGCGGATTGCTCGGGCTTTCCACCAGCACCAATTTCGGCTTTTCTGCCAACGCCGCGTTGAGCGCATCAGTATCACTTTGATCGACAAATTTAACGCGAAACGCACCGCGCTTGCTCAGGCTGTCAAACAGACGATAGCTGCCGCCGTAGCAATCATGCGGTGCCACCAGCAGATCGCCGGGACGCAGGAACACCGTGCAAACCAGCATAATCGCCGACATCCCGCTGCTCGTCATTACCGCCCCCGCGCCACCTTCGAGTTCGGCGAGCGCACGCTGTACCACATCACGCGTGGGGTTACCGCGGCGCGAATAGTCATGTGCGCGTGGCTGGTTGAATCCGGTAAAGTTATACGTGCTGGAAAGGTGAATGGGGGGGACAACGCAGCCATACTGTTCATCATCATTTAACCCACTGCGGACTGCGATCGTTGCCTGTTTACGCGTCATCGGCTCTTTTCCTGGCTGGAGACTGAAAAATAGGAACTTAAGAGTAAACGCAGTTTTAATGGACGTCAACACATCTAGACATCTAAACTTCTTTGCGTATAGATTGAGCATAAGCATAATAACCGCTAGAATTGTGGCATTTCATGACAGATGCTGTCTTCATTAGATTAATTTTTAAGGTATCCCATGGCTGAGTGGAACGGCGAGTATGTCAGCCCTTACGCTGAACACGGTAAAAAAAGCGAACAGGTCAAGAAGATAACAGTATCTATCCCGCTGAAAGTATTAAAGATACTGACCGACGAACGCACACGTCGCCAGGTGAATAACCTGCGCCACGCCACCAACAGCGAGCTATTGTGCGAAGCATTTCTGCATGCGTTCACAGGTCAGCCTTTACCGAATGATGAAGACCTGCGTAAAGAGCGCAGCGATGAAATTCCTGAAGCAGCGAAAATCATCATGCGTGAAATGGGCATCGACCCAGATACGTGGGAGTACTGATCGCTCGCGGCAACTAATCTGTCTAACAAAACCCCCGCTGGTGGGTTTTGTTAGACAGATACCCTCTCTTTTATTAACCCCCTTCTCTTCTTTCCATCATCTCCTCCCTCTCACATTGTGAATCAGGGTTATTACCGCAGGATTGGGCGGCGTCTTCGTTCTGGGGCTGCGGGAAACAAGCAGGAATATGATCATCGCAAATGCTAAAGAGGCGATTACCGGACATATCGAACTGCTGGTCGAAATGGGCCAGGATATTCCCAGCGTGTCGTCAGTCGGCCAACTGGCAAAAAACGCCGAATACGCTGGATACACGTGGGCAGTTGTTGATATCGATGTGACGCGTTTAATGGGCGGGTCAGAAAAAATTAATGTCACGCTGCCTAAGTCGCTGATTGACCATATTGATCGTTGCATCGCGAGTAACCCAGAATTTAAAAGTCGCTCGGGTTTTCTCGCACAGGTAGCATTAGGGCGAATTTCGTCTTCCCGATGAACAATTTCTTGATGAAAAATGCTGACCCGCCAGAAACAACAAAGGCACCTGTCGGTGCCTTTGCAGAAAGTTACTATGCCAATAATTGGTCAGTAGAACTTATTTTTTAGCGCCTGGAACGGAGAAACGCTTGTTGAAGCGGTCAACACGGCCACCGCTTGCAACATCACGTTGTTTGCCGGTGTAGAACGGGTGGCATTCGCCACAGACGTCCAGGTTCAGGTCACGACCCACAGTAGAATGGGTTTTGATCACATTACCGCAAGAGCAAGTTACGGTAATTTCAGAATAATTCGGGTGAATACCTTTTTTCATGGGGAAACCTCTGTTAAGGCCGTGTCGCTATCCAGCCCTGTTCCGCCAGACACCACACGAAAGTTGAGTAAGTAAGTTCATTATGCGAACAACACAAGCGTTTGCGCGAACAGCATAGTGGCGGCGGATCATACAGAATCTGCTACCCCGATGCAATCGTATCCACACATTATCCCTCTCAGCATGTACACTAGCGCCTCGCGTTATTTTCTACCCGCGTCGCGCGTGATATAGACCACTCGGTTATGTCATTGATCGCCACGCAGATCACATCGACTACCACGGAGAAGTTATGTCTGTCGCTCAGGTCGCTTTGCCCGTGCCACTGGCACGTACATTCGATTATTTGCTACCCGCAGGAGGAATCGCTCCGCAGGTTGGCACTCGCGTCAGTGTCTCCTTTGGTAACCGTAAAGCCATCGGCATTATTACCGCGCTGAGCGACACCAGCGAACTTCCGCTTGAGCAATTAAAACCCGTGCATGACGTGCTGGACGAGCAGCCACTGTTCCCGCCCAGCCTGTGGCGTATTTTGCTGTGGGCAGTCGAGTACTATCACTACCCGATTGGCGAAGTGCTGTTCCACGCGCTGCCGATACTACTGCGTCAGGGGAAACCCGCCCACCGCGCGCCGCTCTGGCAGTGGTTTGCTACCGAACAAGGCCGGGCAACGCCACTCAGCACGCTCAAACGCGCCGCGAAACAGCAGCAGGCGCTGGCGGCCTTGCTTCAGTCACCGCTTTATCGCCATCAGGTAAGCGAAATCGGGCTGACGGAGACGGCATTGCAGGCGCTGCGTAGCAAAGGGCTGTGCGAATTACAGGCCGCCGAGCAAACGCCTCATGACTGGCGTCAAAGCTTTAGCATGGCAACCGACCGCCTGCGCCTGAATACTGAACAGGCCACTGCTGTCGGCGCGATCCGCAGCGAAGATAACCACTTTGCCGCCTGGCTGCTCGCAGGCATCACCGGCTCGGGCAAAACCGAAGTCTATCTCAGCGTGCTGGAAAACGTGCTGGCACAGGGCAAACAGGCGCTGGTATTAGTACCGGAAATTGGCCTGACGCCGCAAACCATCGCCCGCTTCCGTGAACGGTTTAACGCCCCAGTGGATGTGCTGCACTCGGCACTCAACGACAGCGAACGCCTCGCCGTTTGGCTACGCGCCCGTAGCGGTGAAGCCGCGATCGTTATCGGGACACGGTCAGCGTTATTTACCCCGTTTGCCCGCTTGGGGCTGATTGTGATCGATGAAGAGCACGACAGTTCTTACAAACAGCAGGAAGGCTGGCGCTATCACGCCCGTGATTTGGCGGTCTTTCGTGCCAGAGAAGAAGACATTCCGATCGTCATGGGAACGGCAACACCCGCGCTGGAAACGCTGTATAACGTCCAGATCGGCAAGTATCGACGCTTGAATCTGACCAAAAGAGCGGGCAATGCCGCGTTGGCCAAACAGCACGTGATCGATCTGAAAGGGTTGCCGCTGACAACCGGGTTATCTCAACCGCTAATTACCCGCATCCGACACCATCTGACGAACGATAATCAGGTCATTCTTTTCCTCAATCGTCGCGGCTTCGCCCCCGTGGTGATGTGCCACGAATGCGGCTGGATTGCCGAATGTCAGCGCTGCGATCACTACTATACCTACCACCAGCATCAGAAAATGTTGCGCTGCCATCACTGCGACAGCCAGCGCCCGGTTCCGCAACAATGCCCCGGCTGCGGCTCGACCAATATGGTGCCCGTCGGTCTGGGCACCGAGCAGTTAGAGCAGAGTCTTGCTCCGATCTTTCCAGATGTCCCAATCACCCGCATCGACCGTGATACCACCAGCCGTAAAGGCGCGCTTGAGCAGCAGCTCTCACAGGTCAGACAGGGAGGCGCACGCCTTCTTATCGGTACACAGATGTTAGCAAAAGGCCACCATTTCCCTGACGTAACACTCGTCGCCTTGCTGGACGTGGACGGTTCTCTGTTCTCCGCCGACTTCCGTGCGGCCGAACGTTTTGCCCAGCTTTATACTCAGGTAGCTGGACGTGCGGGGCGTGCGGGTAAAGCGGGCGAAGTCGCACTGCAAACGCATCACCCAGAACACCCGCTATTACAAACGCTGCTGCACCAAGGCTACGATGCCTTTGCCAGCCAGGCACTCACCGAACGAAAGAGTGTTTTTCTGCCGCCGTATACCAGCCATATCCTCTTCCGCGCTGACGATCACGATAATCAGCAGGCTGCCTTATTTCTCCAGCAGTTGCGTAATTTACTGGAGGCGAGCCCGCTACGGGATGAGTCACTTTGGCTACTGGGCCCAGTGCCCGCTTTACAGCCCAAACGCGCAGGACGTTTCCGCTGGCAGCTCCTGCTACAGCACCCTTCCAGAGCGTTGTTACAAAAACTGGTCAGAACATCGTTGGCGCTAATCGGCACGCTGCCGCAGGCTCGCAAAGTGAAATGGGTGCTGGATGTCGACCCCACGGACGGTTAGCGTTTCCCGTTAAGCAATGTCAGGTTTTTGCCACACATTTTTGCGATCGGCATCGAGAACACGATATTCATCACATTTTCTGTGCAAATTAAGCAACAAAACCTGCGTTCAATCTGTTATCACTGTCTGCGCAGGCAGTATCCTGAGGCGCGGCACCTTTCCCTTAGTCTGCGTGCCGAACAGCATTATCGTAATCATAGAGCGTCAGCAGACAGGGGCATTCTGCTGACAGTCAGCGCCAGTTAACGCTGACGCAAGGAGAAAAGCGTTGAAGCAGAAGAAAGGCGTCACCACGGCGACGATGAAAGACGTGGCGGATGAAGCGGGCGTTTCCACCGCGACGGTATCCCGAACGTTAATGAACCCGGAAAAAGTCTCTGCGACCACCCGCAGGAAGGTCGAGCAGGCTGTCATCGCCGTTGGCTATTCGCCTCACGCACTCAACAGAAACCTCAAGCGTAACGAATCGCGCACGATCCTGACGATCGTGCCAGATATCTGCGATCCCTATTTCTCCGAAATATTTCGCGGGATCGAGGAAACGGCGGCCGAACACGGCTATCTGGTGTTGATTGGCGATTGCGCTCACCAGCATCAAAAAGAAAAAACCTTCGTCGATCTGATTATCACCAAACAGATCGACGGTATGGTACTGCTCGGTTCCAATCTACCGTTTGACGCAGGCCAGGAGGAACAACGTAATCTGCCGCCAATGGTGATGGCGAACGAGTTCTCACCGGATCTGGCGCTGCCAACCGTGCATATCGATAATCTGACCGCCGCCTTTGAAGCCGTACATTATCTGCATCAGGCGGGTCACCAGCGCATCGCCTGCATTGCCGGCCCAGAGCACATGCATCTGAGTCAATACCGCTTGCAGGGATACATTCAGGCCCTGCGTCGCAATGGCATTCTTATCGATAACCAGTATATCTTTCGGGGCGATTTCACTTATGAAACGGGAATCAACGGCCTGATTGCGCTGATGCAGCACCCGCAGCCGCCCAGTGCCATCTTCTGCCATAGCGATCTCATGGCGCTGGGCGTTCTGACCCAAGCCAGAAAGATGGGGTTGGATATCCCGCGCGATCTCTCCATCATCGGTTTCGACGATATCGAACAGGCGCAATACTGCTGGCCTCCACTAACTTCAGTCGCCCAGCCCCGTTATCAGATCGGACGCGAGGCAATGCTGCTACTCTTAGAGCAGTTGCAAGGTAATACGGTACAAAGCGGTTCCCGTCTGCTGTCCAGTGAACTGGTTATACGCGACAGCGTCGCCGCCCCGAATTACGTCCGTAACAGGCTTTAAGACTTCAGGTGCTGGTCAAATATTTGAGGGTTCAGTAACATGACCCCCTAATTATATTATCTATCTATCAATTCACAGCGAAACGACAGTGGCACAAAGAGACTACGTGAGCCGGGGACGTTCATCAGGAACGCGCCGGAAAACGACAAATAGCCGAAAAAAAGGCAAGGCTTCAGGTGCATCCAAAACGATGGTCGCGCTTGCTGTTGCCGTTTTGGTCACCTTCGCGGGCGGCCTGTACTTCATCGCCCATAATAAACCCGAAGAGTCCCCCGTCCTGCCGCATCAGAACGTGGGCAAAGGCAACGGGCTGCCACCCAAGCCAGAAGAACGTTGGCGCTACATCAAAGAGCTGGAAAATCGTCAGTTGGGTGTGACTACGCCAACAGAACCTTCCGCAGGTGGCGAGATTCAGTCACCCGTGCAGTTGACGAATGAACAGCGCCAGTTGCTGGAACAAATGCAGTCTGATATGCGGCGTCAACCCACACAGCTTTCCGAAGTGCCGTATAACGACCAGACGCAGATTCCACGCTCGCAGGTGACCATTAAGCCACCGACGCAATCGATGCCGCCGCCGCCGCCCGTCGTGACGACACAGCCTGCAACGCGTGCACCAACGGTCACGCAAACGACGCCTGTGGTACCAAGACAAGACATTCCAAGACAAGAGGCGCCAAGGCAGGAAGCACCGAAGCAACAGCCGGTCAAACAGCCTGAAGCACCAAAAGCCGAAAAAACGCAACGCTGGGCGATTCAATGCGGCTCCTTCAAAACCATAGACCCTGCGGAATCAGTGAGAGCACAGCTGGCGTTTGCCGGTATCGAAAGCCGCATCACCTCTAACGGCGGCTGGAATCGCATTATGCTAGGGCCTTACAACAATCGGGCTGCCGCAGACAGCATGCTCCAACGTCTTAAAGGCGCAGGCGCATCAAACTGCATTCCTCTTGCCAGCGGGGGTTGAAAACCCTCACGCGTTCCCCCATCTATAACATCAATGTGCCCCGCATCATGCGGGGATCTTTTTCTTCAAACGGGGACTGACTCGTGACAACAATTGTAAGCGTACGCCGCAATGGCCAAGTGGTCATTGGCGGTGATGGACAGGCGACTCTCGGCAATACCGTGATGAAAGGCAACGTGCGTAAAGTACGTCGTCTCTACCATGACCGCGTCATCGCGGGTTTTGCAGGTGGCACCGCAGATGCCTTCACCCTCTTTGAGCTTTTTGAGCGTAAGCTGGAGTTACATCAGGGTCATCTGGTGAAAGCTGCCGTCGAGCTGGCGAAAGACTGGCGTACCGACCGCATGTTACGCAAGCTGGAAGCCCTGTTAGCCGTCGCAGACGAAAATGCCTCATTGATCATTACCGGTAATGGCGATGTCGTACAGCCTGAAAACGATCTGATCGCCATTGGTTCCGGTGGTCCTTACGCGCAAGCCGCTGCGCGCGCTTTACTGGAAAATACCGAACTGGGTGCCCGCGATATCGTCGAAAAATCTCTGGGGATTGCTGGCGACATCTGTATCTACACCAACCAGTTCCACACGATAGAAGAATTAGCCTCCAAGGCGTAAGGATCAACTATGTCTGAAATGACCCCGCGCGAGATAGTCAGCGAACTCGACAGCTATATTATCGGCCAAAATAAAGCCAAACGTGCCGTTTCCATCGCACTGCGTAACCGCTGGCGCCGTATGCAGCTGGACGAAGCACTTCGTCATGAAGTGACACCTAAAAATATTCTGATGATTGGCCCAACTGGCGTAGGTAAAACCGAAATCGCTCGCCGTCTGGCGAAGCTGGCCAATGCGCCGTTCATCAAAGTGGAAGCGACCAAATTTACCGAAGTCGGCTATGTCGGCAAAGAAGTGGATTCTATCATCCGCGATCTGACCGATTCTGCGATCAAAATGGTTCGCCTCCAGTCCATCGAAAAAAACCGCTTTCGTGCAGAAGAGATGGCGGAAGACCGCATTCTGGACGTGCTGATTCCTCCCGCGAAAAACAACTGGGGACAGTCAGAAAGCACGCCGGAGCCTTCCGCCGCACGTCAGGCATTCCGCAAGAAACTGCGTGAAGGTCAGTTGGACGACAAAGAGATCGAGATCGATCTGGCTGCCGCCCCCGTTGGCGTAGAGATCATGGCACCGCCGGGCATGGAAGAGATGACCAATCAGCTACAGTCCATGTTCCAGAATCTGGCAGGGCAGAAGCAGAAAGCCCGTAAGGTCAAAATCAAAGATGCCTTCAAGCTGCTGATAGAAGAAGAAGCCGCCAAGCTGGTGAACCCGGAAGAGCTGAAACAGCAGGCGATTGAAGCCGTTGAGCAGCACGGTATCGTGTTCATCGACGAGATCGACAAAATCTGTAAGCGTGGCGAAAGCTCCGGCCCAGATGTTTCCCGTGAAGGCGTTCAGCGCGACCTGCTACCGCTGGTGGAAGGCTGCACCGTATCGACCAAGCACGGTATGGTCAAAACTGACCACATCCTGTTTATCGCCTCCGGCGCGTTCCAGGTTGCCAGCCCATCCGATCTGATTCCTGAATTACAGGGACGTTTGCCGATTCGCGTAGAGTTGCAGGCGCTGACGACGGAAGATTTCGAGCGAATACTGACAGAACCGAGTGCCTCACTGACCGAACAGTATAAAGCGCTGATGGCGACAGAAGGCGTGGACATTTCGTTCACCGCCGATGGTATCCGTCGCATTGCCGAAGCGGCCTGGCAGGTAAACGAAAGCACCGAGAATATCGGCGCACGCCGTTTGCATACTGTGATGGAGCGTCTGATCGAAGATGTTTCTTACGACGCCAGTGAAATGCACGGTCAAAGCGTTACTATTGACGCAGATTACGTACGTAATCATCTGGATGAATTAGTAGCAGATGAAGATCTGAGTCGATTTATCTTATAATCCATTTTCGCGGATCGCACGATTAACGATAAAGTGGGAGGCGTTGGCCTCCCACTTTTGTTTCTGACGCCGCCATCACTGACTTTTTTTGTTTATAAACGGATGATTCACGCAATTGAATCGTCAATAAAAATTGAAGCACACCATGACTTTATCGACCCATAGCAGCAAAACCAAAGCCTGGCTGGATAGTCTGCGTCCAAAAACGTTGCCATTAGCTTTTGCGTCCATCGTCACTGGCTCGGCGATTGCGAGCTGGCATAGCAGCTTTAAACCGGGCGTAGCATTACTGGCGTTGTTAACCGCCGGGCTGCTGCAAATTCTTTCCAATCTGGCGAACGACTATGGGGATGCAATAAAAGGCAGCGACACCAAGGAACGCATTGGGCCATTGCGCGGCATCCAGACCGGCGCCATTACGCTAATGCAGTTGCGCAATGCGCTCATCGCCACCGTAGTGCTCACCATCATTTCCGGCGTGAGTCTGGTGATTCTGGCGTGTGAAAAGCCAGCGGATATCTTCGGTTTCCTGATTCTGGGGCTGCTGGCGATTTTCGCCGCCATTACCTATACCGTCGGTAATAAACCCTATGGCTACATCGGACTCGGCGATATCTCGGTGTTGATCTTTTTCGGCTGGCTCAGCGTAGCAGGGTCGTATTATCTGCAAACTGGCCACTTCGACAGCATCGTGATACTGCCTGCAACGGCCTGCGGCCTGCTGGCGACGGCGGTACTGAATATCAACAACCTGCGCGATATCGACAACGATCGCATTAGCGGAAAAAACACGCTGGCGGTGCGTCTTGGTGCGGAAAAAGCGCGTTTCTACCACACAATGCTGCTGCTGCTGGCACCGATTTGCCTTGGTTTGTTCGCAACGTTTTATCTGCACAGCCTGGCGGGCTGGCTGTTTATTCTGGCGCTCCCGCTGCTGATTCAGCAGGCACGCTATGTGCTGCGTGAAACCAGCGCATTCAGTATGCGTCCGATGCTGGAAAAAACGGTGAAAGGCGCGCTGCTGACCAATATCCTCTTCGCCGTGGGTGTGATATTGAGTTAAGCGCGAGCGAAAAACGGTGCGCATTTACTGATGCGCATCAAGTTAACATTTGATGATTTTGCCAACAGCGGCTAGAAAGGGATATACTCGTGATCCCAGCGGCAAACAGACGTTAATCCTATGAAATACGATACTTCCGAACTGTGCGATATCTACCACGAAGAGGTGAATGTTGTTGAGCCTCTGTTCTCTAATTTTGGCGGGCGTACTTCATTTGGTGGCAAAATCACCACGGTGAAATGTTTTGAAGATAACGGCCTGCTGTTCGATCTCCTTGAAGAGAACGGCCTCGGGCGCGTGCTTCTGATCGATGGCGGGGGCTCAGTGCGCCGCGCGTTGATCAATGCGGAAATCGCTCGGTTAGCGACGCAAAACGAGTGGGAAGGGATTGTCGTATATGGCGCAGTGCGCCAGGTTGACGATTTAGCTGAGCTGGATATTGGTATCCAGGCGATGGCAGCCATTCCGGTCGGTGCAGGTAGCGAAGGCATTGGCGAAAGCGATATCCGCGTCAACTTTGGCGGCGTAACCTTCTTCTCCGGCGACCATCTGTATGCCGATAATACCGGCATTATTCTGTCGGAAGACCCCCTGGATATTGAATAATATCGTTGAATTTTCAGGGAATTTATCACGTCGAGCGATGATAATGGGTAGATCGTAAAGACGCTGTGAATACATCCCTGTACGCTTGATCCGCGCAATATGAATCTCATCCTGAGATTCACCCTTACAGGGCACGTTCAAAAGCGTCATTGACGCTTTTTTCCCTGGCGCGGACGCTTTACTCTTCTATCCCATTATCACCGTTCTAATTCAGTGAAATAGACTTCTCTGGCTGTCAAAAGCCCGATTAGACTTCTTCCATTTTGCCTAACAATGCGCGCAGGCGCTCTTGCCATACCACTTGTTCTTCTTTCAACTGCTCGTTCTCGCGCACCAGCGCTTCACGTGAACCCGCTGCCGCCTGAACATCCTGCGACAGCGCGTTGTTCTGCTCTTTCAGCTCTTCAATTTCCATTTGCAACAGCGTGATGGTATCAATCGCCTGCTGAACTTTCGCTTCCAGCTTTTCAAACACTTCAAATGACATTCTTCAAACCCCTTTTAATCGCAACAAGGCAAAGATCGGTTAACGCTGGCTTTCGAACTCTGTAACCAACACTCACGGTGTCGCGTCATCCGCCCACAAAAACAATCCTAACCGCGGGACGGCTGGCAAGACAGACCATAGCGAAATTGTATGTAGCCAATGGCACCCTGTCTAGCGTACATCCCCCACTACACAAGTGTCGCAGCTTTTCTTACGTAACACTATCAGTACAAACTGAAAAATGGGCAGTACACACTGAAAAACAAGCGGCGCAGGCTGAAAATCCTCACTGTTCGCTTCCCCATTACTCCTATTGTGTTAATAAATTTAACCTGAGCGTTACTATCACCGTGGGCGAAAAACTACCGCAAGTCATTTTATAAGCGAATACGCTCATTTTTTTGACACGCCACACACATTTTAATTTCGATATTTCTCGTTTTCGCTCATTAACGATAAATTCACATCATAAACACATTTAAAACAGGGGATGCCACCAGCGGCATCCTTAGACCTATCACTCTGTACGTTACCCAGCAGGAAAAAAATATGAGCCAAGCAGAACGTTCAACGCTAAAAGGCCAGTGCATCGCCGAATTTCTCGGCACTGGCCTGCTGATTTTCTTCGGTGTCGGCTGCGTCGCCGCGTTAAAACTGGCGGGAGCCAGCTTCGGACAGTGGGAGATCAGCATCATTTGGGGCCTGGGGGTGGCGCTGGCCATCTATCTGACCGCCGCGATCTCCGGGGCACATTTAAGCCCGGCGGTCACCGTCGCCTTATGGCTATTCGCCTGTTTCGACCGCAAGAAAGTGCTCCCCTATATCTTTTCCCAGCTTGCTGGCGCCTTCTGCGGTGCGGCATTAGTCTACGGTCTGTATTACAATTTATTCTTCGATTTCGAACAAACACACAATATGGTGCGCGGCAGCACGGAAAGCCTAGAGCTTGCCAGCATTTTCTCAACCTACCCGAATCCACATATTTCAGTAATACAGGCGTTTCTGGTTGAAATCGTGATTACCGCGGTTCTGCTGTGCCTGATTCTGGCGCTGACCGATGATGGCAATGGTATCCCACGCGGGCCGCTTGCCCCGTTGCTGATCGGTATTCTGATTGCCGTCATCGGGGCATCAATGGGACCGCTAACCGGCTTTGCTCTCAACCCAGCGCGTGACTTTGGTCCTAAGCTGTTCGCTTTTCTAGCAGGCTGGGGCAACGTCGCCTTCACTGGCGCACGTGAAATCCCTTACTTCCTGGTTCCTATCTTTGGCCCGATTATCGGTGCCTGTCTGGGTGGCTTTGGCTACCGCGCACTGATTGGCCGTAATCTGCCATGCGATGTGTGCGAACCCGAGGCAGACGCTACCACGCGTCGTGAAAGCCGTTAAACTTAACGCCACGACCATCCTAATTTCACGGTAAATCATTACAGGATTGGATTTATGAACCCGGAAAAAAAATACATTGTTGCTATCGATCAGGGTACAACCAGCTCCCGCGCTGTCGTACTGGATCACGACGCCAATATCATTAGCGTTTCACAGCGTGAATTCACCCAGATCTATCCAAAAGCCGGCTGGGTAGAGCACGACCCAATGGAAATTTGGGCAACACAAAGTTCAACACTGGTCGAAGTGTTGGCTAAGGCCGATATCAGCGCAGATGAAGTCGCAGGTATTGGTATCACCAACCAGCGTGAAACTACCGTCGTATGGGAAAAAGAGAGCGGAAAACCGATTTATAACGCTATCGTCTGGCAGTGTCGCCGTACCGCTGAAATTTGCGAGAAGCTGAAAAAAGACGGTATGGAAGAGTACGTCCGCAATACCACCGGGCTGGTGGTCGATCCCTACTTCTCTGGCACCAAGGTTAAATGGATTCTGGATCACGTTGAAGGCTCCCGTGAGCGCGCCAAACGTGGTGAATTACTGTTTGGTACGATTGATACCTGGCTGATTTGGAAAATGACGCAAGGGCGTGTTCACGTAACAGATTACACCAATGCCTCCCGTACCATGCTGTTTAACATTCATACGCTGGAATGGGATACCCGCATGCTGGAAGCGTTGGATATTCCGCGCGAAATGCTGCCGGATGTGCGCGCTTCTTCAGAAGTCTATGGCCAGACCAATATCGGTGGTAAAGGCGGCACGCGTATTCCTATCGCCGGTATCGCGGGTGACCAACAGGCGGCACTGTACGGCCAGCTCTGCGTAAACTCTGGACAGGCAAAAAATACCTACGGCACAGGTTGTTTCCTGTTGATGAACACAGGTAAAGAAGCGGTGCTGTCCAAACATGGCCTGCTGACCACCATCGCCTGCGGCCCACGTGGTGAAGTAAACTACGCGTTGGAAGGTTCCGTGTTTGTTGGCGGTGCCTCTATCCAATGGCTGCGTGACGAGCTGAAACTGATCGGCGACTCCATGGATTCCGAGTACTTCGCAACGAAAGTGAAGGACACCAACGGCGTCTATGTCGTACCGGCCTTCACCGGTTTGGGTGCCCCTTATTGGGACCCGTATGCCCGTGGCGCGATCTTCGGCCTGACCCGTGGCGTGAATGCTAACCACATCATCCGGGCAACGCTGGAATCCATCGCCTTCCAAACCCGTGACGTGCTGGATGCGATGCAGGCAGATGCAGGTACGCGTCTGAAATCACTGCGTGTTGACGGTGGTGCCGTCGCCAACAACTTCCTGATGCAGTTCCAATCCGATATCCTCGGCACGCTCGTGGAACGCCCGGAAGTGCGTGAATCCACGGCGCTGGGTGCCGCTTTCCTGGCGGGCTTAGCCACAGGCTTCTGGAACGATCTGGATGAAGTGAAGAGCAAAGCGACTATCGAGCGGGAATTCCGCCCCAGCATCGAAACCGTAGAGCGCAACGTTCGCTACAGTGGCTGGCAGAAAGCCGTGGCTCGTGCACGTAGCTGGGAAGATCACGACGCCTAATCCATCCACTAATCCATCAACAACGGGCGCGCCTGCCGCGCCCGTTTTTTCCCTATCGCGCAACCGCCACACTCCCCCGTTGTGATAAAATCCCCGCCCATATCCTCATGTTGATCGTTTGAGAACCGAGATACCGGGGCAACCACGGTGCGAGGCGTCCCTGCGGGAACCTCATCACCGCGTTTCCCCTAAATCCAGGCTTAATTGGCTAACATAAGGCCACTTCTTCTTTTCCCGATCGACAACAGACAGGTATTTATGAAACGTGAATTAGCCATTGAGTTCTCACGCGTTACCGAAGCCGCCGCGCTGGCAGGCTATAAGTGGTTAGGTCGTGGCGACAAAAATGCCGCCGACAATGCCGCCGTACAGGCGATGCGCATCATGCTGAATCAGGTCAATATCAACGGTCAGATTGTCATCGGCGAAGGGGAAATCGACGAAGCACCGATGTTGTTTATCGGTGAACAGGTTGGCACCGGTCAGGGCGATGCCGTTGATATTGCTGTCGATCCGATTGAAGGCACGCGAATGACGGCAATGGGACAGGCGAATGCGTTGGCCGTGTTAGCCGTCGGCGAAAAAGGCGCGTTTCTGCATGCGCCAGACATGTACATGGAAAAGCTGATCGTTGGGCCCGAGGCAAAGGGTGCGATTGACCTTAACCTGCCGCTGGCGGACAACCTGCGCAATATCGCGATCAAGCTGGGTAAACCGCTCAATCAGTTAACCGTAACGACGCTGGCTAAACCACGCCATGATGCCTGCATCGCGGAAATGCAGCAGTTGGGCGTGAAAGTGTTCGCTATTCCAGATGGCGACGTCGCCGCATCCATCCTCACTTGCATGCCGGACAGCGAAGTTGACGTGCTGTACGGCATCGGCGGTGCGCCAGAAGGCGTGATCTCGGCAGCTGTTATCCGCGCACTTGATGGTGACATGCAAGGCCGTTTATTGGCACGTCATGAAGTCAAAGGCGATAGCGCTGAAAACCGCCGCATCGGTGAAGATGAGCTGGCACGCTGTCGGCAAATGGGCATCGAAGCGGGTGGCGTCCTCAAACTCGACGACATGGCACGCAACGACAACGTGATTTTCTCCGCGACAGGCATCACCAAAGGTGATTTGCTGGATGGGATTGCGCGTAAAGGCACTATGGCTACCACGGAAACACTGCTGATCCGCGGCAAATCCCGCACGATCCGCCGGATTAAATCGACGCACTATCTGGATCGTAAAGATCGCAAGCTGCACGAATTCTTACTGTAGCAGGCGACTGACTGATTGTTTCACAGTTGTTAATAAATGGCGTATCGTAGACGCACGACTTACATGCACGAAATAGCGGCGTCTAACGCCAGTAATAGGAGCAGAAAAATATGGCTGAATGGGTAACAGGCAAAGTGATTCAGGTGGAAAACTGGACAGAAAGTCTGTTTAGCATTCGGGTTCATGCACCCGTCGATGCATTCACTGCCGGGCAGTATGGCAAGTTGGCACTGGAGATTGAGGGTGAAAAAGTGCAACGCGCGTATTCCTACGTGAACGCGCCCAGCGATCCTACGCTTGAGTTCTATCTAGTGACCGTGCCGGAAGGCAAGCTCAGCCCGCATCTGCATGCCATGCAGCCCGGTTCAGACGTCATGATCGTCAAAGAGGCCGCTGGCTTTTTCGTGCTGGAAGAGATTCCTGATTGTGAAACACTATGGATGCTGGCGACAGGTACGGGTATCGGCCCCTATTTGTCCATCCTTCAGGAAGGCAAAGGGCTGGAACGCTTTAAGAACATCGTGCTGGTTCACGCCGCACGGTTCTCACGCGATCTGAGCTATCTGCCGCTGATGCAGCAATTACAGCAGCGCTACCACGGTCAACTGCGTATTCAAACGGTGATTAGCCGGGAAGAGGAAGCAGGTTCACTGACAGGACGTATTCCTACGTTGATCAGCAACGGCACGCTGGAAGCCGCCGTGGGCTTGCCGATGGATACCGCGACCAGCCATGTCATGCTATGTGGTAACCCGCAGATGGTGCGTGATACTCAGCTGTTGCTGAAAGAAGAGCGGCAAATGACCAAACACCTGCGCCGCAGGCCCGGCCATATGACCGCCGAGAACTATTGGTAAACGGCAAATTATTCCCAATCAGCGGCGGAAGCGAAATGGCTCCGCCTCTGCGCCAAACCGATTTTCTCCTTTTGTTCCCAGAAAAACACCGCAGTCGAGCAAGATCATCACGACAATCAGGATCGGCAAGAAGCGACCAACGCCCCACTGCCAGATGGCGGAGAACATAGTCCAATTTCCTGAGGCCAATACCCACGCCACCACGAGCAGCAGCGCCCACCAGCCACTTTTGTTACGGTCGTGCAGGCGTTTTACCATCATCGCCGCCGTCGGCCACAATAAGACCACTAAACCAAACGCCGTCAGTTGCGTATCCAGCCAATGTTGACCAGAAAGCGTAAACAATACCGCCATCAGCGCTACCCAAATCCCCATCCAGAGCCAGAAATCACGACGACCAATACGGCCTTTAAACGAGAAGCACCATTGCTGTAATGTCATTAACGATAACGCCCTGAATTGTTAGCCTGTCTGGCCGAATCAATCTGTATTTATTGTGGGTGATTTTACCTCAACCGGGGTGTTTACCTGCAATTTTTACGCGATTTTTGACAACCACGCACGATCTCTCACAACGACGTACTATTTTTGACAACGACGTACAAATGCCGCTTTAATCGAACGTATTCTGCCGTTATCGGCCTGGACATCTTCTGAAGTGGCTGACCCGAATCCCTATGACACGAAAACGCATCGCTTCACTGTTGGTTTTATCATCGCTGGTGCTGTACCAGACTCACGCGGGTGCCGATCCGACGTTTCCGCCCAAAACGTCATCCAATGTGCCATACCTGCTAGCCGGTGCCCCCACCTTCGATCAAACCATCACACAATTCCGTTCTCGCTACAACCTGAGCAACCCTACGCTGTCGATCGGTGAATTTCGGGTTGTCGACACCGGTAATATCACCAGCATGTTGACCCGCGCGGCCAGCCGGATCAACGACCACCTCTATGCCTCAACCGCGCTGGAGAAAGGCACCGGGAAAATCAAAACGCTGCAAATCACCTTACTACCGCAGCCGCAGAGCGAACAAGAAACCGCAGCGCGCCGCAAACAGGCTATCGACTATATGGCAGCGCTGGCACGCACGTTCGCCCCTTCGCTGACGGAAGAACAGAGTGTGAAAAAAGTCACCGGACTGCTGGAAAAAGGCAAGGGACAGCGCTTTTATCAACAAACGGAAGGCGCTTTGCGTTATGTGGTTGCAGATGATGGCGAAAAAGGGCTAACTTTTGCTGTTGAACCGATTAAGCTAACGCTATCTGAACCGTGATCAACACGGTAGTTCATGACGAAAAACAGAGCCACGGTCACATTTCGTCTCTATACTGTGGGCAGGTCATACTGCCTGAAGGCAGTAAAATTTATGCATCGGTTCATTAATACCTTGATTTATTAACATATTGATTCATTCGCGATTCCGGCTGGAGGAAAAAAGATGCGACATCCATTAGTTATGGGTAACTGGAAGCTGAACGGCAGCACTCACATGGTCAACGAACTGATCGCGGGTCTGCGTAAAGAGCTCAGCACCGTTGACGGCTGTGGCGTAGCGATTGCACCACCTGCCCTCTACCTCGATCAGGCTAATCATCAACTGGCAGGCAGCCGCCTTGCACTGGGCGCACAGAACGTTGACGTAAACCTTTCTGGTGCCTTCACCGGTGAAACCTCTGCCGAGATGCTGAAAGACATCGGTGCGAAGTACATCATCATCGGCCACTCAGAGCGCCGTACTTACCACAAAGAAAGCGATGAATTCGTTGCCAAGAAATTTGGCGTGCTGAAAGATGCGGGTCTGATTCCAGTACTGTGTATTGGCGAAACTGAAGCAGAAAACGAAGCGGGTCAGACGGAAGCCGTCTGTGCACGTCAACTGGATGCCGTGTTGAATACACTGGGCGCGAAAGCGTTTGAAAACACCGTAGTGGCCTACGAGCCAGTATGGGCCATCGGCACGGGCAAATCTGCCACCCCAGCGCAAGCTCAGGCCGTTCACAAATTCATCCGTGGCCATATCGCCAAGCAAGATGCTGCCGTTGCCGAACAAGTGATCATCCAGTACGGCGGTTCGGTTAACGCAGCGAATGCCGCAGAGCTGTTCACCCAGCCGGACATCGACGGCGCGCTGGTTGGCGGTGCCTCACTGAAAGCTGACGCCTTTGCCGTGATCGTGAAAGCCGCAGCCGAGGCGAAACGCGGCTAAGCGTTTGTTTATAGAAAAAGACGAACACACGTTTGTCTAATCAAAAAAGCCGGTTCACGCTATCGCGCCAACCGGCTTTTTTATGGCAGCACAACGCTTACTTCACCGCAGGGATTTGCTGCGTAATGCAGTGAATATTTCCCCCGCCCAGCAGGATTTCCCGCGCAGGCACGCCACTAATCAGATAACCAGGGAACATCTGTTGCAGCAGGTCGCGTGCAACCTCGTCCGTCTTCTCGTCCAGCAGTGGGAAAACGATCTGCTGATTGCTGATCAGGAAATTCACATAAGACCCTGCCAGACGAGAACCCGCAAGGCGCTCAACGGCATCTCCACTGTCCACGCCTTGCGCTTCCTCTTTGGTCGCATACAGCGGACCGGGGGCAGGTAATTTCCAGATTTTCAACTGTCGACCCTGAGCATCTTTGGCCGTAGATAACACACGATAAGCGGCCATAGAGCGTGCATACTGCGGATCGTTTTCATCATCAGTCCAGTGCAGTGCTACTTCACCGGGACGCACGAAACAGCACATGTTATCGATATGCCCGTCAGTTTCGTCGTTGTACACGCCCTCTTCCAGCCAGATAATCGTCGAGATGCTGAGGTAATCACGCATCAGCTGTTCGATTTCCGCCTTGCTCAGGTGCGGGTTACGGTTCGGATTGAGTAAACATTCTGCTGTGGTCAACAGCGTGCCTTCACCATCGACATGGATCGAGCCACCTTCCAGAATCAGCGGAGCGGCATAGCGTGCCGTCTGATGATAGTCCAGCACCTGTGCAGCGACGTTCTCATCCTGATGCCAGTCTTCATACAGACCGCCCAGCTCGCCGCCCCAGGCGTTGAACTGCCAGTCGATACCCCGACGTTCGCCAGCCTGATTCAGCACGATGGTTGGTCCGGTGTCGCGCATCCAGGCGTCGTCGCTTTCCATTTCCACCAGTGCAACATTTACTGGCATGACTTTTTGCGCATCCGCCATGTAACGTGCAGGCACGCCCATGATAACGGGTGTGTTCTGGGCGATGGCTTCCGCCACCCGCGCGAACGTTTTCTGCGCCGGAACGCCCTGTTCGCGCCAGTTATCGGTACGATACGGCCAAATCATCCACACGGCGTCATGCGGAGCCCATTCGGCAGGCATCACAAAACCATCCTGCTGCGGCGTGGTGAGAGGGGAAGTCGCTAACTGTGGCATCACTTATCTCCGGGTCTTACCGTCAGAGCTGGCAATCGTGCCGTACATTTCCGGGCGACGATCGCGGAACAGGCCCCATGAGGCACGCTGTGCCGCAATGGCTTCTAAATCAAATTCATGCACCAGAATCGCTTCATCCGTTTTATTGGCCTGTGCCAGCAGCGCACCCGTTTGATCGGCAATGAAAGATGAACCGTAGAACGTCATTTCCAGACCGTCGATGTATTTACTGGCTTCCGTACCGATACGGTTGGAGGCGATCACTGGCACCAGATTCGCGGCGGCGTGACCTTGCTGAACGCGGGTCCAGTGCGGCTGGCTGTCGATATCCGGGTAAGCCGGTTCGGAACCAATGGCCGTCGGATAAAAAATCAGCTCTGCGCCTTGCAACGCCAGGCTGCGTGCGGTTTCCGGGAACCACTGATCCCAGCAAATACCCACGCCGATTTTCGCGTAGCGTGTCTGCCAAACTTTGAAGCCGGTATCGCCCGGAATGAAAAATTGCTTCTCCTGATACGCCGGACCATTAGGAATGTGCGTTTTGCGATAAACGTCCAGCACGGAACCATCTGCGTCAATCATCACCAGCGAGTTGTAATAGGCATTATTGGCACGCTCAAAGAAGCTCAACGGCAACACCACATTCAGCTCCGCCGCCAGTGCGGAAAAATGCTTAATCAGCGGGCTGGTTTCCAGCTCCTGCGCCAGCGCATAGTGCTCCGGGCTTTGATCGATACAGAAATACGGTGCGGCAAACAGTTCCTGAATCAGGATAACCTGCGCGCCTTTTGCATGCGCTTGTCGCACCAGTTTTTCAGCGTTTTCGATATTCTTGGGCAGATCCCAGGAACACGCCATTTGTGTTGCGGCAACGGTAACTTTTTTCATGCGAAAACCTCAATAATAACGATATATACCCGCCCTTTCTCACCGGCAAGTATCAGCAATCAGTGTTTCTCTCGGCCACGATTATACATCGGCACTAACCGGCGCGGCCTTAACGAGACGCGGGATAGGTTATGCGACTTGTAGGCGATGCAAGCCAGACAGATCCAGTGATTGACGCGCTTGCCACAGGTCAAAATCACGCTGCATTCCCAGCCACACGTCAGCGGTTCCACCCAGAACGATCGCTAAACGCAGCGCCATTTCAGGTGATATATCTGCTTTTTTCGCGATCAAACGTTGCACCGTTGACGGAGCAACGTTCAATGCCTTTGCCAGCCTACGAGCACTCAAATCAAGTGACTCCATAGACTCTTTTACCAGCCCCCCTGGATGGGGGGGATTAAACATTTTACCCATCAGTGATAATCCTCCAGATTAACGATATAGACATCACCACCTACAAACTCGAAAGTGATACGCCAGTTTCCAGTCACGGTGATTGACCATATCCCTTGCTTGTTCCCTTTTAGGGAATGCAGGTTAAACCCAGCAATATTAATACCTTCTATCTGTTTTGCGTTATCTAATACCGCTAGGCGATAAGCGAGCTTTTCAGACTGTTTTGCATCAATCCCAACCGTTGAGCCTGTTTCAAAGAATTTCTTTAATCCTTTGTGTTTAAAGCCCTTTATCATTTTTACCCATCCTTGTGTTGCGCTATGCGCATCATACCAAGGTGCCGCGTGTGACGCAACGCTAAATGCCAGCCATCTTATGACGAATGGCGGTAATCTCGTCGCGCCATTACGGGAAAAACTGGCATTTAAAAACGTCCACATGTTGCCCACACTAGCGGAAAACGGCCCATTTTTGACCACATTTTAACCGCTTGCAATTGCTTGTAATCGCTTAACATGCAATTGTTTTTAAAGGGTTTTCCTGAAAAACCCCAAAAAAAAGCCCTCCATCATGGAGGGCGAAAAGACAGGGATGGTGTCTATGGCAAGGAAAAACAGGGTGTGTACCTACTACACATTACTACTCGGACTACACTACGCTTACAGACTACTTACTACACTACTACTCGGGACTATCTGTCTCGGCATGGTTTGTCGTGCCTGGTGCTGGCGCGGCCATTTGGTTAAACATGGATATCTGCTGCTGCATCTCTTTCATGCGTTGCTTATGCTTCAGCTCTAAAATGTCTTTCTGTGCTGGCGTCAGCAGGTTATACATTTGGTTGCGCACTCGGGTCATCTGAATCTGACGCTCAATCTGCACACTCATCATTCGGGTTATCTGCGCTCGTACCGCCGCTTCATCAAACGTTTCGGCGATTACCAACTGATGCATAGCTTTAATATCTTCAGTATTAAACGCGGGTTTGTCCTGACGACTCTGGTGCATCAAATCACGCATTTGCTGACGCTGTTGCTCGGTCAACCTCACGCCATCGAACATACCTTGCTGACCGGATGCACCTTTTGTAGCGGCATCATCAATGTGCCAACCGCTGCTCACCGGAGCGTCCCCACTCTCTGCTGCAAAGGCAGTAAACGTGCCTAACATAAGCAGTGAAGCAAGAGATAAGGTTGCGAACTGTTGCATCAATAACTCTCCAGAGCGGTACGTCATTTTGTGAATCAATGAGCATGAGTCTACGCATCTTGCTGCAAACATGCGTCAGAGGATGTAAAACTACGTAAAGTCATGGAATAGCGCTAATCTATGTCGTATTTTGCCCTTGGAGGTAGAGAAAACATGAATAAAATTCTGCTGGTTGACGACGATAAAGAGCTGACCGCTTTATTGAAAGAATTGCTCGAAATGGAAGGTTTTAACGTCGTTGTCGCCTACGACGGCGAGCAGGCGTTACAGATAATAGATAACACCATTGACCTGTTATTACTGGATGTGATGATGCCGAAGAAAAACGGTATCGATACCTTAAAAGAGCTACGACAGCAGCATCAAACGCCGGTCATCATGCTGACCGCCCGCGGCAGCGAACTGGACCGCGTTCTTGGTCTGGAGTTGGGTGCCGATGACTATCTGCCTAAACCCTTTAACGACAGGGAACTGGTGGCGCGAATTCGCGCGATTCTCCGTCGTTCCAACTGGACCGATCAACAGCAGGCGGGTGATAACAGCGCGCCAACGCTGGAGGTCGATGGCCTGCGTCTGAACCCCGGACGACAGGAAGCCAGCTTTGACGATGTTGTACTGGATTTGACAGGCACCGAATTCACGCTGCTCTATCTGCTGGCGCAGCGGTTAGGGCAGGTGGTTTCCCGCGAGCATTTAAGTCAGGAAGTCCTCGGCAAACGTCTGACGCCGTTTGATCGTGCGATTGATATGCATATCTCGAACCTGCGGCGTAAATTGCCAGAACGTAAAGACGGCTTGCCCTGGTTTAAAACCCTGCGTGGACGAGGCTATTTGATGGTATCAGCTGCATGATCAATAGTTTGACGGCTCGTATCTTTGCCATTTTTTGGTTAACGCTGGCGCTGGTACTCATGCTGGTTTTGATGGTGCCCAAGCTGGACTCGCGCCAGCTTACTGCCTTGCTGGAAAACGAGCAACGGCAGGGCATCATGCTGGAACAGCACATTGAAGCAGACCTCGCCAACACCCCGGCCAACGATCTGCGTTGGTGGCTACGGTTGTTCTGGGTGTTGGAGAAATGGGCTCCACCGGGGCAGCGCCTTTTTCTGGTCACCAGCGAAGGCCGGATCTTTGGCGCAGAGAAACATGAAACCCCGATTGTGCGTAATTTTATCGGGTTGTCGGATAACGCCGATCATCCACAAAAGAAAAATTATGGCCGTATTGAGCTTCTCGGTCCTTTTGCGATCCGCGACGGTGATGACAACTATCAGCTTTATCTGATTCGTCCTGCCAGTAGCCCGCAGTCCGATTTCATTAGCCTGCTGTTTGACCGACCTCTACTACTGCTGATCTTCACCATGTTGATCAGTTCACCGCTGCTGCTCTGGCTCGCCTGGAGCCTGGCGAAACCCGCACGTAAGCTCAAGCACGCCGCCGATGAAGTCGCCAAAGGCAATTTACGCCAGCATCCTGAATTGGAATCCGGCCCGCAGGAATTTCAGGCTACGGGCGTCAGCTTTAACCAAATGGTCAGTGCGCTGGAACGGATGGTGACCGCACAGCAACGCCTGCTGTCTGATATCTCGCACGAGCTGCGGACGCCGCTGACGCGCTTGCAGTTGGCAACGGCGCTATTGCGTCGGCGTCAGGGTGAAGGCAATGAGCTGAACCGCATCGAGACGGAAACGCAGCGGCTCGACAGCATGATTAACGACCTGCTGGTGCTGTCACGCAATCAGCACAAGAATGAACTGACCCGCGAGTTCCTGCATGCTGATGAACTGTGGGGCAATGTGCTGGACGATGCAGCTTTTGAGGCCGAGCAGGTGGGCAAAACGCTGGAAGTTCCTTACCCTCCGGGGCCGTGGACGCTCTTCGGTAACCCAGCCTCGCTCGACAGTGCGCTGGAGAATATCGTGCGCAACGCGCTACGTTATTCTCACAACCACATCGAAGTGGCTTTCTCGGTGGATAATCAGGGCATCACCATCAAGGTGGATGACGACGGCCCCGGCGTTAGCCCGGAAGATCGTGAACAGATTTTCCGCCCTTTCTACCGTACCGATGAAGCGCGTGACCGCGAATCTGGCGGTAGCGGTTTGGGACTCGCCATTGTGGAAACCGCGATTACGCAGCACAAAGGGTGGGTAAAAGCGGAAGACAGCCCGCTGGGCGGGTTGCGCTTAATCATCTGGCTGCCGTTGCATCAACGCTAAATCGGACAACCGCTTTCCTACCGCTACCTCCTCTCAGGTGCCCAACACGGGTACCTGTCACGTTCTGTTTATCTTCTCTGCATTGAGTTTTTTACGCGATTGCGTAGAGTGATCGCACTCATGCCGAAAACAGGCAAGACCCGTGTTGAATAAAGGATACCAACCATGAAAGGAGTAACGCTGCTGGCTGGCGTACTGACCGCATTAATGAGCAGTCAGGCATTCAGTTCCAGCGATGGAGTGTGCGGCTTTTCCGACTCGGAATGTGGCGTATCCGCTCTCCCCTATTTGCAGCCGGGCAATGACACGCGCGCGAACCTGATGCTGCTGCAAAGCCGCCTCCACAACATGTCGCTTCCGTTGCCCCATCCTTTACCCGATCAAACGCGTTCACGTATCGACCCTTTCACAGCCTATCGGGTCATGGGGATTGCGGCGACGGAAACACCTCAGACGTCAGAGGCAGGGGAAGATGTCACGGCTGATGCACCTTATCTCTCGACGCTCAACAAAGCGAAGCAGCTGAATCTTCCGTTATCCGTTCAGGGCACCCTCTCCACGTTTTCGCCTGACGACAACGAAGGACGGCATATTTCCAATGCGCTCTCCACATTGGAAGCGTTTTTTGACGTCCTGTTGGCAGACAAACAGCTCACCGAGGAACAACGCACGCTGCTGGCGCATCAGCGGGTGAATCTCCTCAACCCGTTGTATACCAAAGAAGCGCTGAACGAGGGTCTTGTCAGTCTGCCGGACGAAGGGCACGCTGGCGCGCTCATGCACTATTTGTTCGCGGTTCTGGCGTTTTATCAGGGTCACTTTGATGAGGCGGAAAACGGTTTTCAGGCGTTGGTATCATCACCACAGCCGTGGGTCGCAGAAACCTCACGCTATATGTTAATTCGCGTGGCAATCAATAAAGCCATGGAAAACGCGTTAGATGAATACAACATGTTCGACGCCAGTAAAGCCGATAAAGACACGGCACAGTTGGCGGTTAAGCATATTGATGAGTATCTGAAACAGTATCCAGAGGGGCAATACATCGATTCTGCTAACGGGCTATATCGCCGCGCTTACTGGATCATGAACGATATGGATGCCTTAGCGAAAACGTACCAACACGAGTTGAACGACACCGCCGACATCGAAACCCTCCTTGAATTAAGCGACGAAATCGACAACAAGCTGCTGGAAAATCGGCAATTCACCAGCGCACCGGGCAGCGCGCCATTGACGATGGTGCAAGATCTCAAACGCTTGCGTTCGGATGAAGGATGGATGGCATTACCCGCCTTATCCACCGATGAACTGGCGGCGCAGAAACCGCTGTTTGAGCAAGACAATATGCAGGAAGCGTTCAGCTACCTTCAGGCCGCACAGCTGTTTTATAATCAAAAAGATTACGCCGCTGTGGTTAACAGCATTCCCATGACACCGTCGAGCGATCTCACCGATACCGTACGTTTCAGCCTGCAAGTACTGCGCGGTCGGGCGCTGGTGCGTCTGGAACGCTGGGATGAGGCAGAAGCGCACTGGCGCCAGCTGTTAACGCTTAAAATGGGGTACACGCAGAATCAGTTCCTGCAATTAGCGCTGGCAGAAACGCTGGTCAAGGCAGGCCACCCAGAGCGCGTTTTTGCTGCCGATAGCCCGGTGAAAAACCTGCGCTTCCGTTCCGCCGTACTGAAAGTCAGCGCCAATGCCGATCTGCTCCGTCAGCAAACAGGCCCGCAGCAGAGCCATGAAGAGCGAGCGATTGCGCTGCATACGCTGTTAACCAAATCGCTGACCCACGGTGATTACGCCAGCTACCTTAAAGACGTTCAGCTTAGAAAAGACATCCCACCGCTGGTCAGCAGCGAAAATCAAAGCTGGAATCAGGAAGATCTAACGACCTTTGATTGGGATGGCAGCGACACCGAAGAAGGCTATCAATGTCCAGCGCTGGATAGCGTGGTCACAACGCTAAACCAACGTCCCAATGACGCCCGTGCGATTAACTGCCTCGGTGAATTTTTCCTGCGAACCAATAACAGCGTGGGTTTCGACTGGGGTGAAAACAACATGCTGAGTGGGTTAACCAATGCACCCGCCCAATTCGTTGGCACCGAGTATAACCGTCTGGATGGTTATGTACGGGTGATTGCCGACCCGAAAGCCCCACCGGAAGACAAAACCTACGCCCTGTATCGTGCAGTCTACTGCTATGCACCAAGTGGCTATAACGACTGCGGCCCACAGGAAATCAGCAAAGCAACACGCAAAGCCTGGTTTACCCAATTGAAGACCAAGTACAAAGGCAGCGAGTGGGCAGACAAGCTCGATTATTACTGGTAACGCCGTCAATCATGCTGGCCTGCCTGCTTTCGTTCTGTACGCAGGCCGCTCCCGTTACGGCACCCGATCCAACCACCAACGCGGTGGATGCCACCGTCGACGCGACGCGCTATCAGGATTTCTGGCTGTGGGCCGCAGTGCGACCCCAGCCGATTCTGCATCAGGCACAGACGTTGTACCTGCATCAGGGAGAAGTCGCCCGCCGTCAGGGCAACGTCGTTTTCCTGCGACAAGGGGTTCCCCCCAGCCAATTACGCGTGAAGCGCGTCTGGCTGGCTTTCCGCATGACCACGCTGGACCTTTCCGATCGCCATCTGAACCGAATGCTAAAGCTACGGGAAAAATGGCAACGCCACGGTAATCACGTTGTCGGGATTCAGATAGATTTTGACGCGAAAAGTTATCAATTGGCGGGTTATGTCGCATTTCTGACGCAATTGCGCGAACGTTTACCCGAAGATTGTCAGCTCAGTATTACCGGGCTGCTCGACTGGTCGAAAACAGGGGATGTCTCGGCGCTTAACCGCTTACAGGGCAAGTTGGATGAAGTCGTGGTGCAAACCTATCAGGGACGCAACACGATTACCAACTACGCCGAGTACCTGCCCGCGCTGATGAAGCTAACCCTGCCTTTCCGGCTAGGGCTGGTACAAAACGGCAAGTGGGAACCACAGTGGCAACAGCGCCTTGCCACTTCACCGTATTATCGCGGGGAAGTGGTCTTTCTGGTAAATCCACCATTGAAAAAATCCGCCACGGGTAGGCTGTAACAAGCCGTGGTTACAGGCAACCACCGAAGCCATTCTGCCGCCAGGCTTCATAACTAATAATCGCCACGGAATTCGACAGATTCAGGCTACGGCTGTTGGACTGCATGGGAATGCGGATACGGAAATCCGATTCAAAGCCGTTACGAATTTCATCCGGTAGACCGGACGTTTCCGATCCAAACAGCAACACATCACCTGGCTGGTAGGTTGGCTGGTCATACGGACGGCTGCCTTTCGTGGTGCAGGCGAAGATGCGTTTGCCGGGAACCGCCGCCAGAAAATCCTGATAGTTTTTATGACGGCTAACCTGCGCCAGATCGTGGTAATCCAGCCCTGCGCGGCGCAGTTTCTTCTCTTCAAAATCAAACCCCAGCGGTTCAATCAAATGAAGCGTACAGCCGTTATTGGCAGCTAATCGGATGATATTGCCGGTGTTTGGTGCAATTTGAGGTTCATAGAGCGCGATATGGAACATGAGATAACGTCAGCCACGAAGAAAAATTCCGCCGCAGTATAGCGCATTCCCGTTGGGCAACCCAAAACCTGCGCGCAGCGGAATACGGATTACTCTGCACGACGTTTTTATCCGTAGCGATTACACTTAAGGAAATACATCAGCATAATGTACTGATGAAAACACGATGCGGGTATACAGCCTGTGTGGAGGTTGAATGAAACACCCTAAGACATTATTGGTCTATGCTACCCTGCTCAGTCTGCCGCTTCTGGCGAGCGCCAACACGACGCAGGCACCCACGCCTCAACAACAGTTTGAAAGTGGCATCAGCAGCCAGAAACAGTTGCAGCAGAATATGCAACAGAGCCAGAAATTGCAGCAGCAACAGCTGAATAATCAGCTCCAGCAGCGTAATCAGCAATTGCAGCAGCAACGCCAACAGCAGCTACAGAAGGATTTGCAGCGGTCACAGAGAACCACACCGCCGCCGCCAATCAATCAGAACCCTTGATGCTACGTTGGCCTTATAGCCGCACACCCATTAGCGTTAAAATCAACGGCGTGGTCAGCGCCGCCATCGCTGTTGATAGCAATAAACTTGATGCCACTGGGCCACCCAGCACATCGAACTGGCGCGACATCAGATAGACGTTGACGCCCACCGCCATCGACCCCAGCAGCACAACCGCACGCGTCTCCATTTCCGGCAGGCCGAGCGCAATCGCAATTCCCCAGATCACCAGTGGCTGTACCAGCAGTTTAATCGTGCAAATTGCCGTGCTGATCTGCCAGCCGTCACGCACGCGGTATTCTGCCAGCCCCATCCCCAGCGCCACCAGCGACAGCGGGGCGGCAATCTGCCCCAGCATGGAAAGCGGCTGGTCGACATACGACGGCAGCGGCAAGCCCGTCAGGCTAAATAAAGTACCGGATAGAATGCCGATAATCAGCGGGTTCTTCAGCACGCCCAGTGCGGTTTTGGTGAAGCCCTGTAGCGACAACGCCCCGTTACGCGCCCATTCCACCGACACCGTCACCAGCGTCCACAAAATAAGCCCGTTAAACACCACCACCAGCGCAACAGACGGGATCGCCTCTTCACCCAGCATCAGCGTGGCAATCGGCAGCCCTAACATCACGTTGTTGGAGAAAATGCCGCTCAGCGCAAACAGCGAGCCGGAGACGCCATCGAGATGAAAGACTTTACGCGCCACAATGCGGCCTAAGACAAACACCAGCAGGCAGCCGCCGAAAAAGGCAATCAGCAGCCGGGCATCCACCACCGGACGTTTAGAGAAATCCGACATCAGGCGGAACAGCATGGCGGGCATCGCCACAGAGAAGACAAAGCGTGTCATGCCGTCGGTCACGGTGGTCGGCCATTTACCGTAGCGAATCAGGCTATAACCGAGCGCGATAAGAACAAAAAGGGGTAACGACAGAAAAATCTGGTGCCAAAGCGAAACAATAAATGCGGGCATAACGCCACTTCCTTATTACCGGCACCAAGTCAGAAAAAGAGTCCCCGCAAGCAAAGATCATGCGGTAATAGGCGAATGCTGGTCATTTAAGCATGAGCATGGATTTACTCGCACAGTACCCGTGCTCGCCCTGACGGGCTGCCACAAGTGGCATTTAAAATGCGTTTGCATTTTATAGGGGAAACACGGCGATGAGGTTCCCGCAGGGATGCCTCACACCGTGGTAGCCCCGGTATCTCGATCTTTAAACGATCGGCATTCGACGATAGGCAGACCTCAGCCGGTCGCAAAGTTTGCCCCAATCAAATCTATCCGGTCAGTACAGATACAGTCAACGCCCCAATCCAGCAAAATTTGCGCACGATCAGGTTGGTTGACGGTATAAACCAGAATACGCAAACCCGCAGCTTTCAGCGCCGCGACGCGTTCTGCCGTCAGCAGCTTGTGATTCAGATGGATGGACACACACGCCAGACGCTGTGTTAATGCCAGCCAGTCTTCTTCCCACTCATCCAGCAGCAACCCGCGCGGCAGCTCCGGCGCGGCCTGCTGCGCGGCTTCAAGCGCTTCGATAGAGAACGAGGATAGCAGCGGCGCGATCGGATGATCGGCCCACAGCTGACGCGCCGCCAGCGCAATCACCCGCCCGGTTTCTGCTTCATACCCGGTGGTGGGTTTAATCTCGATATTGGCCGCCATGCCATACTGCACGCAGCGTTTTGCCACTTCCGATAGCAGCGGCAGGCGTTCACCAACAAATTTATGACCGTACCAACCACCGACATCCAGCCCGACCAGCTTGTCCCACGGCAGTTCTCCGGCAATACCCCAGCCGTTGCTGGTGCGCTCAAGCGTGTCATCGTGTAAGAGGAAAATCTGGCCGTCCTGCGACAGCTTGGCGTCAAACTCGATCATCTTGTGACCAAGGCTGGCACCGACATCAATCGCCGCCAGCGTGTTTTCTGGTGCCAGTGAACCACCGCCGCGATGGGCGACAATGGTCGGGTAAGGCCAGCGTGTTTCCATTATCCCATCCGTAATCCGCTTTGCGAATCAAACAGGTGCCATGATGACGTCGGCAAATACAGCCAGAGCGTCGAGCCAATCGCAGGGCAGTGCTCATAAGAGAGTCGCGTAATCACGTTCTGCCCGCCCCACTTACCGTGCGCTAAATTGTCCGCGCCCAGCAATTCGAGTGTTGAAATCTGCAACGGAATCCCGCCCGCTTCGCGCGTCGCCAGCTGAATATGCTCCGGCCGCACCCCCAGCGTCAATGCTTTACCACACCACTGCGGCTTCGGCTCAGGCAGCGCCAGCGCGATATCTTCGCCGATTTCAAAGCGGCAGCCGTCATCGCTAATGCGACCTGACCACAGGTTCATCGCGGGTGAGCCAATAAAGCTGGCCACAAACAGCGATGCCGGGCGGCGATAAATATCAGCCGGCGCGCCGATTTGTTCGGCGATCCCTTTGTTCATCACGATGACGCGCTGCGCCAGCGTCATGGCTTCGACCTGATCGTGCGTGACGTACAGGCTGGTGGTTTTCAGGCGCTGATGCAGTTGCTGCAATTCCAGCCGCATTTGTACGCGCAGTTTGGCATCCAGATTCGACAACGGTTCATCGAACAGGAACACCGCCGGTTCACGCACAATCGCCCGCCCCATTGCCACGCGCTGGCGCTGGCCACCGGATAGCTCACGCGGCTTGCGTTGCAGCAGCGGCATCAGTTCAAGAATACGCGCTGCGTCTTCTACTCGCTCACGAATCTGCGTCTTGCCGAAACCACGGATTTTCAGGCCATAAGCCATATTGTCGAACACGTTCATATGGGGATAAAGCGCATAGTTCTGGAACACCATCGCAATACCGCGATCTTTCGGTTCCAGATCGGTAACACGCTGGTTATCAATATAGATATCACCGCTGGTGGTGCGTTCGAGGCCTGCCACCATGCGCAGCAGCGTCGATTTGCCGCAGCCCGATGGCCCGACCATCACGACGAATTCACCGTCCGCGACGTCCAAATCGATGGGTTGGATAATCTGTGTTTTGCCATCGTAAGACTTGGTGACGGCCTGAAGTTTTAAACATGCCATAAGCGTTTCCGAAATTCGTCCTGATTTATTTTTCGCTGTCGACCAGGCCGCGAACGAACCAGCGCTGCATCAGTAGTACCACCAGCAGCGGCGGCAGCATGGTCAGCAGCATCGCGGCCATCACCTGATTCCACTGGGTCGCGCCATCACCGGAGGCAATCATGCTTTTGATTCCGGCGACCGCAGTACCCAGACTGGCATCGCTGACAATCAGCAGCGGCCACAGATACTGGTTCCAGCCGTAGATGAACGTGATCACAAACAACGCCGCCAGATTGGTCTTCGACAGTGGCAACACCATGTCGAAGAAGAAACGCATCGGGCTGGCACCGTCGATACGCGCCGCTTCCATCAGCTCATCCGGCAGCGTCATAAAGAACTGGCGGAACAGGAAGGTTGCTGTCGTCGAGGCCATCAGCGGCAACGTTAAACCGGTGTAGCTGTCCATCATGTCCAGCCGCGCGATCACTTCTACGGTTGGGAAAATACGCACTTCCACCGGCAGCATCAGCGTCAGGAAAATCATCCAGAAGAACAGGTTGCGCAGCGGAAAACGAAAATAAACGATGGCGTAAGCGGACAGGATCGATACGGTAATTTTGCCCACCGTGATCGCCAGCGCCATGACGAAGCTGTTGAGCAGCATCAGCCCGAACGGCGTGGTGTTGTTGCCCGCGCCGTGCAGCCAGATATAACGCAGATTTTCCCACAGGTGAGAACCGGGGATGAGCGTCATCGGTGCCTGAAAGACTTCCTGATTATCCAGCGTGGCGGCCACAAAACCCACGTACAGCGGAAACAAAACGGCGAGAATGCTGACGATCAGCATGACGTGGCTGAAAATAGTTAACCCGCGACGATTCTCAATCATTGCCATTGACCTTCATAGATTCACCTTCATTGATAATTCACCTTCCGTTCAACAAAGCGGAACTGAATCACGGTCAACCCGATAACCAGCAGCATCAGTATCACCGACTGCGCCGCCGAACTGGACAGATCCAGCCCTGCGAAACCCTCGCGATAAATTTTGTAGATCAGCGTGGTCGTCGACTGCACCGGTCCACCTGCCGTCGCGGCATCGATAATCGGGAAGGTATCGAAAAAGGCGTATACCAGATTGACGACCAGCAAGAAGAAACTCACCGGCGAGATCATCGGCAGCACCAGATTGAAGAACCGCCGCACCGGCCCTGCACCATCGATCGCGCCCGCTTCCACCAGCGAGCGGGGAATGGATTGCAACGCGGCGAGGAAGAACAGGAAGTTATAGCTAATCTGCTTCCAGACCGACGCCAGTACGACTAAAGACATCGCCTGACCGCTGTGCTGCGCGTGGTTCCACGTATAGCCCAGCAGCCCGAGAAAATGGGTAATCAGCCCCAGACCGGGGTTAAACAGGAACATCCACAGCACGGCCGCGACGGCGGGTGCCACGGCATAGGGCAGGATAATCAACATCTGATACAGGCGGCTGGCGCGGATCACGTAGTCCACCAGCGCGGCCAGAAAGAGTGAAATCAGCATGCCAAACCCTGCCACCAGAAAGCTGAATATCAGCGTGGTGTAAAACGAATCGAGGTAGTAAGAGTTATTGAACAGCTGCCTGAAATTTTCCATGCCGACAAATTCGCTGGATAGCCCAAACGGATCCAGATTCTGCACCGAATACCACAGCGCCTGACCAGCAGGCCAGATAAAGAAAATCACGGTAATCAGCAGTTGGGGCAACACCAGCACATAGGGCAACCAGCTGCTACGAAAAACGGGGCGGGATGATGTCATGCGGTAACTCATTGCAAACAGAAAAGAAGCAGGCCGATTCCCTTCGGCCCGATATTACCCGACAAAAATGTATTACTTCGTCGACTGCTCGAAGCGACGCAGCAGCGCGTTACCGCGTTCTACCGCGCTATCCAACGCCTGCTGTGGCGTCTTCTTACCTGTCCATACGCTTTCTAATTCTTCATCCACAACGGTACGAATTTGCGGCATATTGCCCAAACGCAGACCTTTGGTGAACGGCAACGGTGGCTTGTTCAACATCTGACGCGTGGCAATATCCGCACCGGGATTTTTCTCGTAGAAACCCTGCTTCTGCGTCAGCTCATACGCCGCAGTGGTGATCGGTAGGTAACCGGTTTTTTGGTGCCATTCAGCGGCATTTTCAGGCTTCGCCAGGAACTGCATAAACTCAGCGACACCTTTGTAGGTCGCGGCATCTTTACCGCCCATCACCCACAGGCTGGCTCCGCCGATAATAGCGTTCTGCGGCGCACCTTTCGCATCGGCGTCATACGGCATCATGCCAACGCCATAGTTGAACTTGGCATGTTGACGGATATCCGCCAGTGAACCAGAGGAAGCGGTCGTGATAGCACAATCGCCGTTGTAGAACTTCTCGGTCGGCTCATCTTTGCGTCCGAAATAGGTGAAGTCACCCTTCTTGTTCATGTCCTGCAACAGCTGGATATGTTTGACCTGCGTAGGTTTGTTGAATTCCAGCACGGCATCGGTGCCGTCAAAGCCGTTGTTCTTGCTTGCAACGGGCAGACCATGCCAGGCGCTGAAGTTTTCAATCTGAATCCACCCCTGCCAGCCGCTGGCGTAGCCGCACTTCATCCCAGCCGCACGCAGCTTGGCGGTGTACTCGGCCATTTGCTGCCAAGTTTTCGGCGGCTGCTCTGGATCTAACTCGGCTTTCTTGAAGGCATCTTTGTTGTAGTACAGCACTGGGGTTGAGCTGTTAAACGGCTGAGACAGCAGGTGGCCGCTCTTCGCGTCGGTGTAATAACCGGAGACCGTCGGCACAAACACTGACTCATCAAAATTAATGCCCGCGTCTTTGAACACTTCATAGACGGGCTTGATGGCTTTGCTTGCCATCATAGTGGCCGTACCGACTTCATAAACCTGTAAAATAGCGGGTGCATTCCCTGCGCGATAGGCCGCAATCCCGGCAGCCAGGCTCTGCTCGTAGTTGCCTTTGTAGACCGGCACAATTTTTACGTCGCTGTGTTCTTTATTAAAACGGTCAGCCAGAGAATTCACTTCTTTCCCTAACTCGCCTTCCATGGAGTGCCAGAAAGGAATGTCTGTCGCGGCCTGCGCACCAGCGCTCATCAGCGCGAATGCCACACACGCCGCGGCGGTGCGAATAGCATGTGTTTTACGAATTGTGTTGTTGAACATGCCTGTCTCCTGCAATCAATTAAATGCGCCATCATCACGGCGTTTTTTATGCGAAGGTAAACATGACATGAGCGCATGACAGAAAAATAACTGGAAGATGACGGGAAAGTGACAGAGGGAGGCATAAGTAAAGAATTCACTTATGCTACAGGAAATAAATTTTACAGGTTTTCACTAAACATGGACGACAATCGGCGTAAGAAGTGGAATAACGGCATGAAACCATAAGGTTCTATTAAACACTCTGGATACCCTACTCAAGGCTATTTTCGAATAACATCAACGATAACGGTTTTAGGATCGTTGATGATTCCTATATGTATCGTTTTATCTGAATCCGTCGACTTCCAATACTCACCCGTCGCGTCTGTGTAGCTCAGCGTAAAACCAAGCGATGCTAGATAGCCGCGTATGTTTGTCGCGTCATTGGTGTTTTGAAACGTAATATTGCTGACTTCCAACGCAGGGCCATCAACCGTTGCATAGCCAAAATCATAGAGAGAAGAAATGCGTGGGCTATTTTTAATGATGTCGTCCGTAAGCATTTCATATCGTCGGGTGTCCTGCTCCGAATAGCGAGAACTCCCTTCAGTCAGAATGACTAATGCAGGCCAATAATAGATAAGCGGAGAGGCAATTAGGATCGATATGACGAGTGGTATAATTATCTTTTTTTTCATGTTATTTAAAGAGATTTGTTGTGAGTTCAGTGCCATCGTAGGATGCAATACCTACATTTCCTGACGCAAAGTCGTTATAAGGTTGTATTGTTTGCATAACAGAGGGGAGAAACCCTAACCGAGGTTGAGCATAGGGCATGAGCTCAGGGTCCGGAAATAAAATAGGTCGGAATCCTATATTTTTAAAATTTCCGATAGGGCCATAGAAATCCCATCGTTTTAATGCTTCTTCTTTACTCACTGGCCGTAATAAATAAAAAGGGTTAGGAGTAGAAATCACTCGGTAAAAACCTAATAAATCTGAAACAAGATCTTCCCCACTAAATCCACTATCTGTAACTAAATTGAATGGAAAAGAGGCCTGCATAGATTCAAACCGTTTCGCTACGGTGAGCATCATAGCAAGAGCAATGCGATGTCTTTCTTGAGGAGACCTTCCTTTTTTTATCCGCCATTTAATAAACCGGCTGATAGTGACACTTCTTCTGAGTCCAATCATGCCTTGTTTATATGTCACATCGTAGTATGGCATTCCGTCTTCAGTATTCTCTCCGACATACATTTGTTGAATAATATCCTTAATGTCGTCCCCTTTCGCATGGCCTAAATCAATCCACCCTAGCACCTCGGTATAAATCAAGCCATATGTCACACCAGAGGCTTGTCGGCCATCAATAATTTCACTACGCACGCTCACTATTTACATTCCTTTGTTTTTCATAAGCTTATTTAATTAACGACATCACAATAATACGTTTATTTCCACATTCGACTCAAGACGATAGTTAGGCCGTCCCAATTTAGCTATCCCTCTCACCCCGCCACCAGCACCTCAACCCCCATTTTGTTTAACGCGTCTTTAGCGGCGGCGGGCAGGCCGTCGTCGGTGATGATGCTATCGAATATGCTGAACGGCGTGGCGAGGTGGGTGGCGATGCGGCCGTATTTTGAGGTGTCACATAGGAGTACGCGTTTTCTGCTGGCTGAACATCACGGCGTTTTTTGGGCGAAAACAAACATGGCATGCGCGTATGACAGAAAAATAACTGGAAAATGACGGAGAAATGACAAAGAGAGGGAGAGGTAAAAGCACCGATTAAACATACTATTTCGTGCCACTACGATTACGACCATTGTAGAAAACCCGTAATTTAGACTATAGTTATTATTACTAGTCATGTTTAAGGATGAACCGTGGCGGTATACACAACGAAGCTCTTCGATAAAAAACTAAAAAGCAAACTACTTTCAGACAGTTACCTTTTTGAGATTGCTCATGAGGTAATGAATGGTCGCTTTGAGGGTGACCTTGGCGGTGGTGTGATTAAGAAACGAATCGCATTGAATGCCGGAAAGAGTGCAGGAGCCAGAACTATCATCTTTTTCAAACTGGGCTCTAATCTATTTTTTGCCGATGGATGGAAAAAAAATCAGGTCAGGAAAGGCGTTAAAGAAATTCAGGATGATGAGCTGGCTGTTTATAAAGACATTGCTGGTGACCTACTTCAACTCACCGTTCAACAAATAGCTCAATTGGTAAAAGTGAAAGAACTACGAGAGGTGGAATGCGATGGCTGCAAAGATGAAAGAGCTGCAGGAAATGGCGAAAAGCCTGCATGAACACGGGGGTATCACTGATACCACGATGGAACGCATTAATAATCGGGTTGCAGCACGGGAATTCCGTGAACGCATCGAGCAAGCTCACGCAATGAGCGGTGCAGAAATTCAGAACATGCGCTCCCGTTATAAAATGTCGCAATCTTCTTTAGCTTACGCTCTCAATATGTCCGTTGAGAGCGTCTCAAAATGGGAACGGAATGAGAAGAAACCCTCAGGGGCTGCGCTACGTCTTCTCAATATAATCAACGAGAAAGGTCTGGATATTTTTGCCAGTTAGACAAACAGACATAAACAACCCCCTCACCCCGCCACCAGCACCTCAACCCCCATTTTACCTAGCGCGTCTTTGGCGGCGGCCGGTAGGCCGTCGTCGGTGATGATGCTGTCGAATACGTTGAGCGGCGTGGTGAGGTGGGTGGCGATGCGGCCGTATTTTGAGGTGTCGCACAGCAGTACGCGTTTTCTGCTGGCTTCCACCGCCGCACGTTTCACCACGACTTTGTCTTCATTCGGCGTGGACAGCCCGCGCAGGCTCCATGAGGAAGCGGAGATAAAGGCGATGTCGATAAACAGGTTGCGCAGCGCCTGCGCCACCGCTTCGCCGATGCAGGATCGGTTTTCCCGACACAGCGTGCCGCCCGTGTGGATCATGCGACACTGGCTGGACTCAATCAGAAAGGCCGCGATCGCAAAGTCGTTAGTGACAATCAGCAGATCGTCGCGCTCGGCCAGTTCACGCGCCAGCGATAGCGTCGTGGTGCCCGCATCCAGATAAATGCAGCTATTGAACGGGATATGCTGCGCCGCCAGCTTGCCAATCGCCTCTTTCTGCTGGCTGAACATCACAGATTTATCCTGATGCGATGGCTCAATCGCCAGCCGTTCAGGCGAACGCACGCCACCGGAAACGCTCAGCAGCAGGCCGTCCTGCTCCAACTTTTGCACATCGCGCCGTACCGTCATATGCGACACGCCCAACCGCTCGGTCAGTTCGTTAATACTTACCGCGCCGCGCTCGGCGATGAGCGCCAGAATCTGTTGATGACGTTCTACTGGAATCACGCTGTCCGTTCCCTGTTTGATTGTGCTGACCTGGTAAATATGGAGGCTGATAAATATTGTGAGAAACACCCCGTTTGATGACGATAATTATCATAAATTCACGTCATAAACCACGCCAGACATAACAACCTTTCTCATCACTCAATGCCAAAAAAGAAATAATCGACTGATATATAAAGATAATAATGAAAATCATCTTCCCGGCGGGGTTCAGCTACACTGAATCATCACGACATCAATGTTAATTTATGTGATAAAAATCACCACAATTTGTTCTGATAGTCCTTATATTTAACACCAGAGAACAAAAAATCACTAATTTTAACAAGGCAACCACGATGAAAAAGACTTCTGATTATGCTGTCGCCGTTATCGGTCTGGGTTCCATGGGCTTTGGCGCTGCGGCGTCCTGCATCAACGCCGGCCTGACGACATACGGTGTCGATATCAATCCGCAGGCGCTGGAACGCTTACGTCAGGCGGGTGCGGCGCAGGCCGACACGCGTATTGATGCCTTCGCTGACAAGCTGGATGCCGTCGTGCTACTGGTGGTGAATGCCGCACAGGTGAATGGGATTCTGTTCGGTGAGCCGCAGGTCGCAGCGAAACTCAAGCCCGGCACCGTAGTCATGGTGTCCTCAACGATCTCCGCGCAGGATGCCAAAAATATCGAGCAGCGTCTGGCCGAGCATCAGCTCATCATGCTGGATGCGCCGGTATCTGGCGGTGCGGTAAAAGCTGCCGCAGGCGACATGACCGTGATGGCATCCGGCTCCGATCTGGCTTTTGAGAAACTGAAACCGATACTCGACGCCGTCGCAGGCAAGGTCTACCGCATCGGTGAAGAGATCGGGCTAGGTGCGACCGTTAAAATCATCCACCAGCTGTTGGCAGGCGTACATATCGCCGCTGGTGCAGAAGCGATGGCACTGGCCGCCCGCGCCGATATCCCGCTGGATATCATGTACGACGTGGTGACCAACGCCGCCGGGAATTCCTGGATGTTCGAAAACCGCATGCGCCATGTGGTGGACGGCGACTACACGCCAAAATCCGCCGTTGATATCTTCGTGAAAGATCTGGGGCTGGTCACCGACACCGCTAAATCGCTCCATTTCCCGCTGCCGCTGGCTTCCACCGCGTTCAATATGTTTACCGCTGCCAGCAACGCCGGATTCGGTAAAGAAGACGACAGCGCAGTCATCAAGATTTTTAACGGCATTACGCTGCCGGAAAAGAAGGAGGCGCCATGATCAAGCTGGGTGTGATTGCAGACGATTTTACCGGTGCCACGGATATCGCCAGCTTTCTGGTGAACAATGGGCTGCCAACCGTGCAGCTCAACGGCGTACCGCCGTCCGATTTTAAGGTTGAAACGCAGGCCGTCGTGATTAGCCTGAAATCGCGCTCCTGCCCGGCGGAACAGGCGGTAGCAGATTCCCTTAAGGCGCTGGCGTGGCTGCAACAGCAGGGCTGCCAGCAGTTCTACTTTAAATATTGTTCCACCTTCGACAGCACCGCGAAAGGCAACATCGGTCCGGTGACCGATGCACTGTTGGAACAGCTTGGCGAAACGCAAACCATCATCTCTCCGGCGCTGCCGGTGAACGGCAGAACCGTCTATCAGGGCCACCTGTTCGTGATGGATCAGCTGCTGTCTGAATCCGGGATGCGCCACCATCCCGTCACGCCGATGACGGACAGCAACCTGATGCGCGTTATGGAGCAGCAGGCTGCCGGGCGTTGCGGATTAGTGCCGTATGCCGTGATGGATCTGGGAGCGGAAGCCGTCAAACAACGGCTGGTGCAGCTGAAAGAAGAAGGTATGCGCTATGTGGTGCTGGATACGCTAAACGAACAGCACCTGCTGACGCAGGGCGAGGCGCTGCGCGACATGAAGCTGGTCACCGGTGGCTCCGGCCTGGCGATTGGGCTGGCGCGTCAGTGGGCAGAGTCTGCGGCACAAACTGGTTCCGCAACCGACGCAGGCAAGCCGCAGTCCGGCGCAGGCGTTGTGCTATCAGGCTCTTGTTCGGTGATGACCAACAAGCAGGTCGCTCAGTACCTGAAGCAAGCGGCAGGCCGCGCGATCGATGTTGCCCGTAGTCTGCAAGGCGATGAATCCTACGTGCAGGAACTGGTTGATTGGGTGAAGGCACACCGTGACGACACACTCGCGCCGCTGCTGTACGCCACCTCATCACCCGATGAACTGGCGCAAATTCAGCAGCGCTGGGGCGCGGAAGCCAGCAGTCAGGCGGTGGAGAAATTGTTTGCCGCCGTTGCCCGCCAGCTTCAGCAAGACGGTTTCCAGCGCTTCATTATCGCGGGCGGTGAAACCTCCAGCATCGTGGTGCAAACACTGGGCATCCACGCATTCCATATCGGGCCGTCTATTTCTCCCGGCGTGCCGTGGGTGCGTTCGACCAATCACCCACTCTCTCTGGCGTTGAAATCCGGCAATTTCGGTGATGAAGACTTTTTTGCCCGCGCCCAAAAGGAGTTTGCCGCATGAGTGAAAAACACCACAGCACCGAAGCAGCGCTGAACAGCGAGCAACGCGCACGCGCGGAAATGGTCAAACTAGGCGCGTCCTTTTTCCAGCGCGGCTACGCCACCGGTTCCGCGGGCAATCTCTCACTGCTACTGGATGACGGCACGCTGCTGGCAACACCGACCGGCTCCTGCCTCGGCGAACTGGATGCCGAGCGGCTGTCCAAAGTCAGCATGAGTGGCGAGTGGATCTCCGGGGATAAACCGTCGAAAGAAGTCAGTTTTCACCTGTCGATTTACCGTAATGATCCCGAATGCAAAGCGATCGTTCACCTGCACAGCACCTATCTGACGGCGCTCTCCTGTCTGGAAGAGTTGGATACGCAGGATGCCATCAAGCCGTTCACGCCCTATGTGGTGATGCGCGTCGGTAAAGTGCCCGTCGTCCCTTATTACCGCCCCGGCGATGCGCGGCTCGGTGAAGATCTGGCGAAACTGGCCTCGCGCTATAAAGCGTTCTTGTTGGCTAATCACGGTCCCGTCGTCACCGGTAAGGATCTGCGTGCAGCGGCGGACAACATGGAAGAGTTGGAAGAAACCGCCAAGCTGATTTTTATTCTCGGTGATCGAAAAATTCGCTACCTCACCGCTGACGAAATTACCGAGCTCTCTTGATGAGTGACTTTTTACTGAGCTATGGAGTTAACCATGCCTAAGTTTGCTGCCAATCTTTCTATGCTGTTTACTGACGTGCCGTTTCTCGATCGTTTTAAAGCCGCTGCCGATGCGGGTTTCACCTCGGTCGAGTACCTGTTTCCTTATGAATATCCGGCACCGCTGCTGGCGGAAAAGTTGCGGGAAAATGGCCTGAAGCAGGTGTTGTTCAATACCGCGCCCGGCAATATTGCGGCGGGTGAATGGGGCGTCTCTGCCCTGCCCGACCGTATTGAAGATGCCCGCCGGGATATCGATAACGCCCTGGAATATGCGCTGGCGCTGAATTGCCCTTCGGTGCTGGTGATGGGGGGCGTCGTGCCGCCCGGTGAAGACCGCGCTGCCTATCAGCAAACCTTTATCGATAACCTGCGCTACGCCGCCGATAAATTTGCACCACACGGCATCAACATCATGATTGAGGCGCTGAGCGCGAAGGTGAAGCCGAATTACCTGTTTGCCAGTCAGTATCAGGCATTGGAATTAGCCAATCTGATCGACAGGCCGAACGTTTATATCCAGCTCGATTTCTTCCACGCACAAATTGTCGATGGCAACCTGACGCAAATTATTCACGATTTGGCTGGCCGCATCGGACATATTCAAATTGCTTCGGTTCCTGCGCGACATGAACCCGATGAAGGGGAAATTAATTATCCGTTCATCTTTGCCGAATTGGATCGCGTAAATTATTCCGGCTGGGTTGGCTGTGAATATAACCCACGCGGTAAAACGGAAGACGGGTTGGGATGGGCTAAACCCTATCTAAAGAAATAAGTTATCGCGGAAAAATATTGCTGTTCCCATAAAAGAATAAACACCAGAGACATATTTATAAAATATCGAGAAAAGGTCAGGTTCCCGCATTATTCCGATGCGGGAATCAGGTCACCCTTTTCTTCAAATAAAACAATAACCCAATACCTTTTCAGCCTCTGAATTGAAAAGATGGGATCAATGAGGATAAGAACATGGCCACCTCGCTCTTACTCTGCATCGCTATCGCCGGGGTATTACTCCTGCTGCTGATGGTCATTAAATTTAAAATTCAGCCCTTTGTTGCCTTGCTGGTCGTCAGTTTACTCGTCGCCCTGGCAACCGGTATTCCTACTGCTGAGGTGATGAAGGTGATTACCTCCGGCATGGGCGGTATTCTCGGTTCAGTGGCGATTATTATCGGCCTCGGCGCGATGCTCGGCAGAATGATCGAAGTGTCCGGCGGCGCGGAATCCTTAGCGCACCGCTTTGCGCAATTAATGGGACCGGGACTGATGGTGGCAGCGCTAACCATCGCCGCGTTTATTCTGGGTATTCCGGTCTTCTTCGATGTCGGCTTTATTATCCTTGCCCCGATTATTTACGGCTTTGCGAAAGTCGCGAAAGTCTCCCCGATTAAATTTGGTTTGCCCGTCGCAGGCGTGATGCTGACGGTGCACGTTGCGCTGCCGCCCCATCCCGGCCCCGTCGCCGCTGCTGGTCTGTTAAATGCGGATATCGGCTGGCTGACCATCATTGGCCTGCTGGTGTCGATTCCTGTCGGCATTATCAGCTACTGGGCGGCCAAGGCCATGAACCGCCGTAAGTATGCGCTTTCCGTCGACGTGTTAGAGCAGTTACAACTCGCGAAGCCGGAGGATGCTACGCCGAACACCGCTCCCGTGTCAGCCCCTTCGGCCGGGATGATCACCGCGCTAATTGCGATTCCTATCGCCATCATCATGCTCGGCACCGTGTCTGCGACCATTCTGCCCACTGGACACCCAGTGCGTAACGTGATGTCGCTGGTCGGTTCTCCCGCCGTGGCGCTGCTGATTGCACTGACACTCGCATTCTGGCTGATTGCCCTGCGTCGCGGCTGGTCGCTGGAAAAAGCCAGCGGCGTGATGGGCGATGCCATGCCTGCCGCCGCGATGGTTATTATGGTGACCGGTGCCGGTGGCGTGTTCGGTAAAGTGTTGGTGGAATCGGGCATCGGTAAAGCGCTGGCAGATACGCTGACCAGCATTCACCTGCCGCTGGTGCCTGCCGCCTTTATTCTGTCGCTGGCGCTGCGTGCCTCGCAAGGTTCGGCCACCGTTGCCATTCTTACCACCTGCGGCCTGCTGAGCGAAGCCGTCAGCGGCCTGAACCAGATGCAACTGGTACTCGTGACGCTCTCTGCCTGCTTTGGCGGGCTCGGTCTGTCGCACGTTAATGACTCAGGGTTCTGGATCGTCACCAAATATCTGGGGCTATCCGTCGCCGATGGCCTACGCACCTGGACGGTGCTGACGACTATCCTCGGGCTGGCCGGGTTCCTCTTTACCTGGGCGCTTTGGCTGGTCATGTAAGGGTTTCACCCTTTCACTACGGAAAACCGCTAATATTCAGCGGTTTTCCTCCTTATGCCAAAAAATACGCCCGTTTTACTCTTATATTCCACATCTGCCTATCCATGTACTGTCTTTATAATATATCCACGACAAGAGACAACACGCTCTCCTGTCAGGCAAGTCTGCATAACACGTGCATGTCATCAGCAATACGCCCTATTCCTGACCTTTCGTAGAGAGCAGCCCAATCCATAAGGCTAAACCTGCATCAACTGATGAAAATAATAAAGGAACACTATGAATTTTTTAGCAAAAATGAAGCTTGGCACTATGCTGGGTACGGGCTTCGCCTCTGTCATTATCATCGGTCTAATGGTCGCCGTTCTGGGGCGCTTTCATCTGGTCGACCTCGGCGAAGATATTGAATCACTGTCAGAAAAAAATCTGGCCAGTCTTATCCTGATACAGGACGCCAAGAGCGGTTTTGATGCCGTGGCACGCTCGGTTCGTACTATCGGCCTGACAGACAATAGAAGCCGTATTCAGGAAGAAAAGCGCCTGATCGATCAGCAAATTTCCCGCAATACTGAAACCCTAACCAAACTGTATGAAAGCCTGTCTGAGCCAGAAACCCGCAGCCTGCTAGACAATCTGACGCAGGCACGCCCAGCTTACAGAGATGCGGTGAATAAAGCGGTTGAGCTTGGCGTATCCGAAAATGCGGAAGAAAGGGCACAAGCCGTGCAGCTCATGGTCAATGAGATGCAGGTAACACAAGCACCGGTTTTCGCCGCGCTGGATAGCATGGCGCAATTGCAGAAAAAGCGGACGCAGGACATGACGACAAGCGCCATACAGGAAGCGCGTGGAGACGGTAACACGCTGATTATCTTCGCGGCGATTGCGGTTCTCGTCGGTATTCTGGTTTCCGTGCTGATCACCCGCACCATCAAAAATTTGTTGGGCGGCGAAGTGGCTTACGCCGCCCAAATCGCCCAGGCGGTTGCACAAGGAAACCTGGCCGTCGTGGTCAATCTGCGCTCCGGCGATAACCACAGCATGCTGGCCGCGATGAACGTCATGCGTAAAAGCCTGAGTGGGATTGTTGAACAGGTACGAGAAAGCAGTGAATCCATCGCGACCGGCTCCAGCCAAATCGCCGCAGGCAGCACCGATCTCAGCCAGCGCACGGAAGAACAGGCGGCTAACCTGCAACAAACGGCGGCCTCAATGGAAGAAATGAGCCAAACCGTGCGTCAGAACTCGGACACCGTGCGTAACGCTACGCGGTTGGCGCAGGCAGCCAGCAATACCGCCGCAAAAAGTGGCGAAGTCGTCGGCAATATCGTTGTCACCATGAAAGAAATTACCGACAGCTCGCAAAAAATTGGCGACATCATCAGCGTCATTGACGGCATCGCGTTCCAGACCAATATTCTGGCGCTCAACGCAGCAGTAGAAGCCGCACGCGCTGGCGAACAAGGACGTGGTTTTGCCATGGTCGCAGGCGAGGTACGCTCGCTGGCACAGCGTTCCGCCACCGCCGCCAAAGAGATTAAAGAACTGATCGGCCACAGCGTCGAGAAAGTTGAGACGGGTTCTGCTCTGGTCAGCGATGCAGGAACGACGATCGAAGAGTTAGTGCGTCAGGCCCGTCACGTTGCCGACTTGATCAACGAAATTGGTGCCACCACGCAGGAACAAGAGTCCGGCGTTTCACAGATTCATGATGCCGTTAACCAACTCGATCAGGTCACGCAGCAGAACGCCGCGCTTGTTGAGCAATCCGCATCCGCCGCCGATAGCCTGAGCGATCAAGCCGCCCATCTGGTCGAACTGATGAAAGTCTTCATCATCGAAGGCGGATCATCGCAGCGTATCGCACCCGCGTTAAAAAGACCTTCAAGCGCAACGCTTTCCCTGACACCCCCTAAAGGCAGTACGGAAAGCCACAGCCAAAACTGGGAAACCTTTTAACGAATACGGCCGATCGATAGAGTCCTCGGCCTATTAGCGTAAAAAATCAATCCGCTGAGCCTTCAGCGGATTTTTACATTAACAGGTTGCTCGTTATCAGCAATTACAGCGCCCGACGCAAGCGAGCCACCGCTTCATGCATTTGCTCATCCGTTGCCGTCGCAAAGGACAGGCGCAGCGTTGAGTAATCGATACTGTCTGGGAAGAAAAACTCGCCCGGCACGAAGACAACGCCCTGATCCAGCGTCTTCTTCAGCCATTCGGTGGTGTTGAAATTATCCTGACGGAATTTCGCCCACAGGAACATCCCACCTTTCGGCTGGTTGAAGGTGATCACATCACCCAGTTCCTGCTCGACCAGCTGTGCCAACAGTTCGCCTTTGTGCTTATAGGCGTGGCGAATCTTCTCGATCTGCGTATCCAGACGACCCAGCCCCAGATAGCATTCCGCGACGGTCTGAGACAGTGAACTCGCGTGCAGATCAGCGGCCTGTTTGATAATCGCCACTTTGTGCAACAGCCAATTCGGCAGAATCGCCCAGCCGAGACGCAGCCCCGGCGCCAGCACCTTCGAGAACGTAGAGGTATACAGCACGTATTCCGTGCTACCCAGTTGATCCTGTGCCAGTTGGAACAGCGTCGGGTTGCGCTCTTCGGTGAAGCGTAGCTCACCATAGGGATCGTCTTCGATAATGACAAAACCGTAGCGCTCCGCCAGTTGAATCAATTTCAGGCGACGTTCATAGCTCAGCGTCACGCCGCTCGGGTTACCGAAGTTAGGAACGATATAAACGCCTTTGATACGCTGTTTCTTCAACAGCTCTTCCAGCTCATCGACCACCATGCCGTCAGCATCGGATGATACCGACATCACCTGCGCCTGCGCCAGCTCCAGCGTTTGCAGCGCCGCCAGATAAGTCGGGCGTTCAACGACGAACACGTCGCCCGGATCGACCATCGCACGCATAATCAGGTCCAGCGCCTGCTGTGAACCTGCCGTCACAACAATATCGTCGCCGCGCGTTTTTACGCCACGTACCGCACACAGCTCGGCAATGCGATCGCGCAACACGCCGCTGCCTTCGGTTAAGCCATACTGGAATGCCGTTTTCGGCTGTTCGGTAATCGCTAACTGCGTGGCCTGATTTAACCCTTCGAAATCAAACAAGGCATCTGACGGAATCCCGCCAGCCAGCGAGATAATGTTTTCCATCTTGCTGTGTTTCAGCAGTTCACGGATGGCGGAACTTTTTAACTGAGCGATGCGGTGCGCCAACAACCCTTCAATAGCCATGTCTTCTTAACCCTTCTACGAAACAGGCCGGTAAGCCGGCCCGATCGACTATTTATTAATATCATCCGCCCAGATAGGCCGAGCGTACCGCTTCATTAGCTAACAATGCCGCACCGGTATCTTCCAACACGATATGACCGTTTTCAAGTACATAACCCCGGTCAGCCAGTTTCAGCGCCTGATTGGCGTTTTGCTCTACCAGGAAGATAGTCATGCCCTCTTCGCGCAGTTGCTGGATCGTGTCGAAAATTTGCAGGATGATAATCGGTGCCAACCCCAGCGACGGCTCGTCCAGCAACAGTAAACGCGGCTGGCTCATCAAGGCACGGCCAATCGCCAGCATCTGCTGCTCACCGCCAGACATGGTGCCGGAACGCTGGGCGCGTCGCTCATAGAGGCGCGGAAACAGATCGTAGACGCGCGCGATGCGTTCCTGATACTGATCGCGCTCGGCAAAGAATCCCCCCATCGCCAGATTTTCTTCTACCGTCATGCGGGAAAAGACGCGACGGCCTTCCGGCACAATCGCGATCGCTTCACGCATAATCTGCGCCGTCTGCCAGTGTGTGATGTCCTTACCGTCAAACGTAATGGAGCCTTCCGTCGCGCGGGGATCGCCGCACAGCGTGCCCAACAGCGTGGTTTTACCGGCACCGTTGGCACCGATCAACGTGACAATCTCGCCCTGATTAATGTGCAGGCTAACCTGATGCAGCGCCTGAATCTTTCCGTAGTGGGCCGAAACCTGATGTAATGACAGCATAAACGTTATCCTTCACCCAGATAGGCACGGATGACATCCGGGTTGTTACGAATTTCAGCTGGAGTGCCTTGTGCCAGCGGCGTGCCCTGATTGACGACATAAATCCGATCGGAAATTCCCATGACCAGCTTCATATCATGTTCAATCAACAGAACAGACACCCGATGGCTATCACGCAGCTCCGCAATCAGCTGATTTAACTCGTCAGTTTCTTTCGGGTTCAGACCCGCCGCGGGCTCATCGAGCATCAACAGCTCAGGTCGCGTTACCATGCAGCGAGCAATTTCCAGACGGCGCTGCTGGCCGTAAGCCAAATTTCCCGCCTGACGGTTCGCTAAATCCAACAGGCCGATACGCTCCAGCCACACCGCCGCACGCTCCTGCGCATCCGCTTCCGCACGACGAAAGCCCGGCGTTTTCAACAGCCCGGCAAACACGCCGCTTTTCAGGTGCTGATGCTGCGCAACCAGTAAGTTCTCGATCACCGTCATTTCACGGAACAGACGAACGTGCTGGAACGTGCGTACCACGCCCATTCGGGCAATAGCCTGTCCGGGCAGCCCTTCCAGATGACGATCGCGCAGCATGATGGTGCCGCCACTCGGGCGATAAAAACCGGTCAGGCAGTTAAAGACTGTGGTTTTCCCCGCTCCGTTAGGGCCGATCAGCGAGACGATTTCGCCCGCATGAATATCCATTTCAACGTTGTTGACCGCCAGCAGGCCGCCAAAACGCATCATCAGATTTCTGACTGATAAGAGTGGCTGCGTGCTCATGCTTGCTCTTCCTTGTTCGCGACTTTCAACTTCATCTCAGGACGCTTCATCGGCAGCAAGCCTTGCGGACGCCAAATCATCATCAGAACCATCAATGCACCCAGCAATAACATGCTGTATTCATTCAGATCGCGCATCAGCTCACGAGACACGACCAGCAGAATCGCAGCGAGAATGACCGCAAACTGCGAGCCCATACCGCCCAGTACCACAATAGCCAACACAAAGGCCGACTCGGCAAACGTGAACGATTCCGGGCTGACAAACCCTTGACGCGCGGCAAACAGCGTACCGGCAAAACCAGCGAACGCGGCGCTGATGGTAAAGGCGGTCAGCTTAATGCGCGTTGGACTCAGCCCCAGAGAACGGCAGGCGATTTCATCATCGCGCAGTGCTTCCCAAGCGCGACCCAGCGGCATCCGCAGGAGACGGTTAATTACAAACAGGGTCAACACAACCAACAGCAACGCAACCAGATACAGGAAGATAATGCGGTCGCTGGGGTCATATTGCAGGCCAAAGAAGTTGTGGAACGTATCCCACCCGCCATCGCGCGCGTTGCGGCCAAATTCCAGACCAAAGAAGGTCGGTTTAGGGATCTGGCTGATACCGTTCGGACCACCGGTAATGTCGGTATTATTCAACAGCAGGATACGGACAATTTCCCCGAACCCAAGCGTCACAATCGCCAGATAGTCGCCGCGCAACCGCAGCACCGGGAACCCCAGCAGGAAGCCGGACAGCGCTGCTACCATGCCCGCCAGCGGCAAACTTTCCCAGAAGCCCAGACCATAATAGTGGTTCAGCAGCGCATAAGTGTACGCGCCAATGGCGTAAAACCCGCCGTAGCCCAAGACCAGCAGACCGGACAGACCCACGACGACGTTCAAACCCAGACCCAGCATCACGTAAATCAGCGTGAGGGTAGCAATGTCCACCGTACCGCGCGAAACCAGAAACGGCCAGGCGATAGCGGCGATAATCAATGCCGCAGCCAGTACCTTCTGCCGTGGCGTACTGCCATCAAAGCTCGGCAGCACCAGTGATGGTGCGGAAAATTTCTTAATGCTTTGCTGGAAGAAAGGGCGGATCAACTGGAAGAAGAACACCACAATGCAGCCCGCACCAATCCAATACCAACGCACTTCATCGGCACCGCGCACCACCAGTTTGGTGCCATCCAGCGCCAGTTGCATGCCCATTAAAAATGATGCCAGCACCAGCAGCATGAACGCGGAAACCACTGCATTAAACAGGTTGAGCTGCTTCATACTTTCTCAACCTCCGGGCGACCCAGAATACCGGTTGGCATCACCAGCAGCACCGCAATCAGCAACGCAAATGACACCGCATCTTTGTATTCCGTGCTCAGGTAAGCGGACGTCAGCGCTTCGGCTACGCCCAAAATCAACCCACCGATCATCGCACCAGGGATACTGCCAATCCCACCCAGCACCGCCGCCGTAAAGGCTTTCATCCCAGCCATAAAGCCGATATAGGGGTTGATAACACCGTAAAATTGTCCCAACAACACACCGGCAACAGCGGCCATGAGCGCGCCAATAACGAAGGTCAGAGAGATGACGCGGTCGGTGCTGATACCCAGCAGGCTGGCCATTTTCAGGTCTTCCGCACAGGCACGACAGGCGCGCCCCATACGGGAATAGCGAATAAATAGCGTCAGCGCCAGCATGGCGAGGAACGTCACAATCCAGATAGTCAACTGCATGGTGCTAATGGTGGCGGCAAAGCCATTGCTTTCGCCCAGCACCCACTGCCCAGTGACCAGACTCGGCAGCGCAACATCGCGCGAGCCCTGATTCAGGCTGACGTAGTTTTGCAGAAAAATTGACATCCCGATGGCAGAAATCAGCGCAATCAAACGCTTTGACGTCCGCACGGGGCGGTAGGCCACCCGTTCGATACTCCAGCCGTAGGCACTGGAAATCACCACAGCGGCAACGAAGGCGACGCTAATCAGAAGCCAGCCAGCGTCGATACCCATCATCATCAGGGCCGCAATAACGATAAAGGAAACATAGCTACCGATCATATAAACCTCGCCGTGCGCGAAGTTAATCATGCCGATAATGCCGTAAACCATGGTGTAGCCAATGGCGATCAGCGCGTAGGTGCTGCCCAACGTCAGGCCGTTGAACATCTGCTGAAGAAAATAGAGGAACTGCTCGGACATACCTTAACCTTAAATGCCGCCCCCGCGCCTTGCGGCAACGGGGGCTTCGGTATTGAGGGATTCGTAGTGGTACACACTCAGAAAGCGGAGAATGCTCTCCACGCAGAAGAGATAAACAACGGTACATTCATCCGTTGCCGCCTCCCGGCATGATGATTATTTCACTGCGCTGGACGTACCGTCTTTGTGCCACTCAAATACGCCAAATTCAAACCCTTTCAGGTCGCCTTTTGCATCCCAGCTTAATGGTCCCATTACGGTATCCACGGAGTTTGCTTTCAGATCCGCGACCAGTTTTTCCGGCTCATCGCTACCGGTACGTGTCATCGCTGTAGTCAGTGATTGCAGCGCAGCGTAGGTCGTCCAGACGAACGGACCGGTTGGGTCCAGTTTTTTGGCCTTCAGCGCATCCACAATCGGTTGGTTAGCTGGCACCTGATCATAACGCTTCGGCAGCGTCACCAGCATGCCTTCAGAGGCATCGCCAGCAATGTTGGACAGCGAGGAGTTACCCACACCTTCAGGACCCATGAATTTGGTGGTCATACCAGCCTGACGCGCCTGACGCAGAATCTGCCCCATTTCCGGGTAGTAGCCGCCGAAATAAACGAAATCCACGTTTTCTTTCTTCAGACGCGCAACCAGCGTGGAGAAATCTTTGTCACCCGCCGTCACACCTTCAAACAGCACAACATTCGCGCCCGCTTTTTTCAGGCTATCCTGAACAGAACGGGCAAGACCTTCACCATATTGCTGTTTGTCATGAACCACAGCGATACGCTGCGGCTTGAGGGTTTCGACAATGTATTTCGCCGAGGTTGGCCCTTGATCGGAATCCAGTCCCGTCGTGCGCAGCACCATTTTGTAGCCACGCGTGGTCAAATCAGCGTTGGTTGCCGCAGGCGTAATCATGATCACGCCTTCTTCTTCATAGATATCAGACGCAGGCTGCGTGGAGGAGGAACACAGATGGCCAATCACATAGCGGATACCGTCATTGATGACTTTGTTCGCGACGGCAACCGCCTGCTTAGGGTCGCACGCGTCATCGTATTCAACGCCAACCAGTTTGTTGCCGTTGATGCCACCTTTTGCGTTGATATCAGCAATGGCCTGACGCGCGCCAATGAACTCCATATCACCATACTGCGCAACGGGACCAGACATCGCACCGACAACCGCAACCTTAATATCGGCAGCATTAACGGCATGGCTAAACGCCACCGCCATACAACTCATCAGCAATACTTTACCTTTACTGAATTTCATTCTTTTTACCCCATCTGTCATTATGGATATTGCCGAAAACCTGACCGCCATTTGCCAGAATCTGGCTATTTTCTTATAAGTAAGAAAGGTTTAGGTTATTATTAGTAATAATTTCTAATAAGGCTTTATTTTTCATATTATTAAACAGGAATATTATGCTGCAAATCAACTAACACTGTCAGAAACAAGCGGAGCAAACAGCATAAAATGCCAGATGCAAAAACTAGCATTTAATTTATATATAGTCAGATATTCTACTTTATGCATTAATTGTCGATGGATTACTCGAAAAACAAAGAACGAGAAAAACATTTGCTCTATTAACCATAACGTTCAAATTACACAACTGTTCTACTACAAAACAACTACATTATTCTTCACTCACATGATGGAGTGCCGATAAAAATGAAACTAACCGTTGAATGCCTCACCCAATTCAGCCCTCAGGATAAAATTGATCTGGCAAAAATTTGGCCGCATCAAAACATTGATCTATTAGAAGCAGGACTAAAACCGACGCGACGACTCTTTGCCGCCCGTTTTAACGATCGGTTGCTTGGAGGAATACTGGTCGAAATTGCCGGGGATTATGCGGAGCTGAGCGATTTAATGGTGCGAGAAGTCACACGGCGGCGAGGAGTAGGGCAACTTTTGGTTGATGAAGCGCGCCGCCACCTTCCTGAAGTGAACGAGTGGTGGCTTGCCACGGCAAACCATGCGGCGATCAAAGAGGAAGTGCTAGCGCGATTTATGGTGTCCTGCGGCTTCTCACCGGTGTCCGGCGGCTGGCGCTATATTCGCAGAAAAGAAACGCCTCTGGTGCTTGATGAACTCAACCCAGAGAAACCCTAAACGCCTCTCTACGTCCTGAGATTTACATCAGACAAATCGAGTAGGAGGCGAGATTACTCCCGCCGTCCTCTCACACCACCGTACGTGCGGTTCCGCATACGGCGGTTCATGTTAACTCTGGAACTGCCGTTGCTGCTCCACTAGTGATATCAAGCCGAGTCGTCTGAACTGCGCCGTCTTTATCGCATCATTCATGTGACTCGACCCCGCGTTCCACCACGCTCCTCGCTGGTTACTCGCCGACCTCCACGCTCGCTTTTCACACAAGCCCGCTCGCATTAGCATTCGGGCTCGCGTATACGTTCGTTTCCATTGCCGCCACAGTAGACTGCGCAGTTTACGCCTGACCCAGCCGTCAATCTTCTCCAGAACTCCTTTTACTTCCGTGTATCTGAAGTAGCTCATCCAGCCTCGCAGTATCGGTGTGAGTTCATTGATTACGCCTTTCACTGATTTCGTCGCGTGCCCTGTCGTCAGGCTACGGATCTTCTCCTTCAGCCTCTCGACACTGCTCCCTGCGATCTTCAGTCGGGTCTGTTTGTGCCGTGTCACGCTGTATCCCAGGAACTTACGCTCCCACGGTCGCGACACCGCACTCTTCTGCTCATTGACCTTTAGCTTCAGTATGTCTCTCAGGTACACCCTGATTGCCCTAAAGATATGCTCGCCTGCTTTGCGACTGCTCACGTAAATGTTGCAGTCATCCGCATAGCGACAGAAGCTGTGACCTCGACGCTCCAGTTCTTTATCCAGTTCATCCAGCAGAATGTTCGACAGTAGCGGCGACAACGGTCCGCCCTGCGGCATTCCCTTACCTCGCTTCTCTGTCTCGCACCCGTTCGTCATTTCCGCTTCAAGGTAGCGACGTATCAGTTTCAACAGCCGTTTATCCCTGACAGCCTCGCCAGACGTGACATCAAAATGTCATGATCCACCCGGTCAAAGAACTTTTCCAGATCCAGATCGACCACCCAGCGTTTCCCGCTTTGTATGTAGCGCTGTGCCTGTTGCACTGCCTGCCACGCATTGCGGTTACTTCTGAACCCGTAACTCGATTCGCAGAAGTGCGGCTCCACGACCGGACTGAGTTGTTGTGCTATCGCCTGCTGGATAAGCCTGTCCACTACCGTCGGGATACCCAGGGTTCTCACGCCGCCGTCCGGCTTTGGGATATCCACTCTGCGTATCGCCTGCGGCTGGTAGGCGCCCGTAATCAATGCCTGCCTGATACTCGCCCAGTTCTGTTTCAGCCACGGCTTCAACTCCGTCACTTTCAGGTTATCTACCCCTGCCGCGCCGTTGTTTTCCACCACGCGCTGATAGGCCAGCATCAGGTTCTCTCTCGTTATCACCGTTTCCATCGTCAACGGCATTTCCGCTTTCGTTTGCCCACCGACCGCCGTGGGGATTTCAGCACCCTCATGCAGCACTGACGGATACTGTCCGTCTCCTCTGCCGCTGGCCGCAGTGCTCTGCGCTTGTGCCTCATTAATTCCCATCGAGTATCGGTGTCCTAATCACGGTTAATCATGTTCAGCCCTTCATGCTGCCAGTTATGCAGCACTACTACGGCTTCGGCTGACTGCTGCACGTTCATCCCGTCGCCTCTCGACGCTCGGTAGCCCTGAAGCAAACGTGCAGCCCTCCCGGGGTAATTCGCGCGACCTTCCTGCTTATGCCTGTCAGCTTTACGTCACAGCGTTCTGTGCAAGTATTGGGCTTTGATGATATTTGCCACCTTACCCCGCTGTGCCGCCTAAACTGCTTCCTGTTCGTCAGGCCAGCATTTTGCCTTCAGCTTCCTTCAGATCCCACCTCGCGGTGGGCACCCTTGCCGTTCGGCTAACACTTCCCCTTGCCGGGTGTGTAGAGGACTTTCACCGCCAAGTCGCCCCTTGACCACTACAGTCAACGGACAGCGCCCGTCAAGGCGCTACGCGCCATGCCCGGCGCACAAACACAAAACGACCGGGCATTACCCGGTCGCTAGAGAAAGAGACGATGAGAGCGATTACGCTTCTATCGCCGCTCGCAGTTTTTTCATCGCATTCTTTTCTAACTGACGCACACGCTCGGCGGAGACGCCGTATTGGTCGGCCAACTCCTGCAAGGTGGATTTGTTGTCATCATCCAGCCAGCGGGCGCGGATAATATGCTGGCTACGTTCATCCAGCCCTTCCAACGCGTAAGTGAGCTTGTCGGCCGCATGCGTATCCCAGTTATCTTCTTCAATGCCATCGGCAAAGTCAGACGATTTATCCTGTAGGTAAAGCATCGGCGACATCGCTTTGCCGTCGTGAGAATCTTCTTCTGGCGTCGGATCAAACGTCATGTCCTGCGCCGCCATACGGGATTCCATCTCACGCACGTCTTTACTGGACACGCCAAGTTCACGAGCGACCAGCTCGACTTCGTCCTGATTAAACCAGCCGAGGCGCGTTTTCGTCTTCCGCAGGTTAAAGAACAGCTTACGTTGTGCTTTGGTGGTCGCCACTTTCACGATACGCCAGTTACGCAGCACATATTCATGAATCTCAGCTTTGATCCAATGCACGGCAAAAGAAACCAGACGCACGCCAACTTCAGGGTTGAAGCGACGTACCGCTTTCATCAAGCCGATATTCCCTTCCTGAATCAGGTCCGCCTGCGGTAGGCCGTAGCCGGAATAATTGCGGGCGACGTGAATAACAAAGCGCAGGTGTGACAGAATCAGGTGCTTAGCAGCCTCCAGATCGCCCTGATAATGCAGTCGTTCAGCCAGCGCCCGCTCTTCCTCCGCCGTCAGCATTGGATAGGCATTGGCGGCACGAATATACCCTTCCAGACTGCCCTGGGGAACTAAGGTGAAAGTTTGCATATCTTTGGTCATTCAACCCTCTCAGTTGTTCTACTCGTCATATTGCAGTCGGCTATCTTAGCACTGCTTCACCGCGTCGTTTTGCGCGAAAATGGCAAAATGCGGCACCTTAAAGCGTATTTATCGAATACCTTAAAATCCGTCTATTCAGACTGTGATTTCGCTCGCAAGTTCCCATCATTTTATTCACCTCATGCCAGAGATCAAGCAGGAGACAAACCAACGGTGAATCAAGGAGAAAGCACAGCGGGAAGGACAAAGAAGCGATGTCGCTGAGGAGGTTTCCCCTGCAATACGGTCTGAATTACAGGGGAAAATTATACCAGAAAAAGCTTACTGTGGTGTAAAACGACGTAAATGTTGTACCGTTGCCAGCCAGGCGGCCAGCCAGCCAATCATACCGGCGATTAACAGCAGCAGCAGGGACTCATCCCAGCTCAGCCCTTTGACGGCAAACGTCGTACCAAAGACGGCGGCAACCTGTGCCACCACCGCATCCAGCTTCCAGACCAGCGCCTGCGATAAAATCAGCGACAACACCGCGCCGCCCACACCCATCGCCGCCCCACCGTTCAGGAACGGACGCAGAATAAAGCCGTCCGTTGCACCAATCAGCTTCATCACGTTGATGGTTTCACGGCGGCTGAAAATACTCAGACGCACGCTGTTGCCGATGACCAAGAAGACGGCAACAATCATCAGGACACCAATCGTCGCGGAAATTTGCCCAACCAGATTGGTCAACGCCACCAGCCGCGCAAACCAGCTGTCGTCCATCCGCACTTCGTCCACACCCTGCGTCGCGGCCACGCGGTCGCGTAGCGTCGTCAGCGTAGTGGAATCCTGAAAACTCATTTTTGGCGTGACAATCGCGACAGCGGGCAGCGGATTTTCTTCCAGCATATCCAGCGCGCCGCCAAAGCCAGACCAGTTGCGGAACTCGCCCATCGCTTCATTGCGCGACAGATAATTGACTTTATCGACGCCGTCTTCAGATTGAAGCTGTGTGATGACTGCCTGCGCAGCGTTGTCATCCAGCGATTTATCCAGATATACCGTCAACTGCGGTGAGGGATACCACTGTGTGGCAGCCTGACTCACGTTTTTCCAGACCAGATAGCAGATACTGGGCAACGCCAGTGAGATGGCAATAACCATCACGGTCAGAAAAGTGGCAAGCGGCTGGCGCAGCATATCGGCCAGCGTATTGGTCCAGGCATAGCGCCACTGTTCCTGCCAGCCGCCGCGCAGTGCTTTCGCTTTTGCGACAGGCTTTTTCGCATTACGGACGTTATTCGCCATTGTGGTTTCCCCCCACCATGCGACCATCCGACAGCGTCAGCACACGGTAGTTACGGCGGGCGATCAGCCCAGTATCATGCGTCGCCATCAAAACGGTGACACCAACGCGATTGAATTCTTCAAACAGGCGCAAAATGCCTTCTGACAGCGCGTCGTCCAAATTACCCGTCGGTTCATCCGCCAGCAACACCGCGGGTTTGTTCACCACCGCACGCGCAATGCCCACACGCTGCTGTTCACCGCCGGACAGCTGGATAGGATAGTTCTTCGCTTTATCCAACAGGCCAACCTTGTCCAGCGCGGCGGATACCCGACGACGAATATCCTCACTGCTGGCACCCGCGATGATGAGTGGCATCGCGACGTTGTCATAGACCGTGCGCTCCATCAGCAGATGGTGATCCTGAAAGATCATGCCAATCTGACGCCGCAGAAACGGAACTTCACGTTTTTTCAGGCGGCTGATATTGTGGCCGCCAAATAAAATCTGACCCGCGCTGGGACGTTCAATGCCACAAATCAGTTTCAGCAGGGTACTTTTCCCTGCGCCAGAATGACCAGTCAGGAACGCCATTTCCGCTGGGCGCAGATGGAAATCCACCCCTTGCAATGCCTGACGCCCACCGAGGTAAGCTTTACTGACCTGTTCAAAACGAATCATCCGTTTTAATCCTCTCGGGCAAAAAGTGCCTCAATAAAATCGTCGGCCTTGAATGGCCGTAAATCTTCAATGCCTTCACCTACCCCAATATAGCGGATAGGAATCGCAAACTGGTCGGCAATGGCGAAAATCACCCCGCCTTTCGCGGTGCCGTCCAGTTTAGTTAAGGTAATGCCTGTCAGCCCGACCGCTTCATTAAACAACCTGGCCTGACTCACCGCGTTCTGCCCGGTACTCGCATCCAGCGTTAGCATCACTTCATGCGGCGCGTCTTCATCCAGTTTCTTCATCACGCGTACAATCTTTTTCAGCTCTTCCATCAGGTGCGCTTTGTTTTGCAAACGCCCTGCGGTATCGGCAATCAGAACATCAACGCCGCGCGCTTTCGCGGCCTGAATCGCATCGAAAATCACCGATGCCGAATCCGCACCGGTATGCTGCGCGACCACCGCCACGTTATTGCGCTGTCCCCAGACCTGAAGTTGCTCGACCGCCGCCGCACGGAAAGTATCACCCGCCGCCAGCATCACGGACTTGCCCTGTGCCTGGAACTGGCGTGCCATTTTGCCAATAGTGGTGGTTTTGCCCACACCATTAACGCCAACCATCAGAATGACATACGGCGTTTTACCTTCGATATTCAGCGGGGCGTCCACCTTAGCAAGAATCTCCGCCATTTCTTCTTTCAGCTTAACAAAAAGCGTATCCGCATCTTTCAGTTGGCGACGACTGGCGTGCTCCGTCAGGCTACCGATGATCTTACGGGTCGTCTCAACCCCGACATCGGCAATCAGCAGTTGTTCTTCCAATTCATCAAACAGATCGTCGTCGATTTTCTTACCGCGAAACAATCCGATAAATCCGGAACCGAGGTTCTGGCGCGTTTTCACCAAGCTGCGCTTCAGACGCGCGAAGAAGCCTTCTTTCGTCGGGCGTTCTTGTTCTTGCGCCACAACAGGCACGTCATTTTCCTGCTCTGCTCGCGCTTCCTGCGGCGCGACATCCAGCGCTGCATCAGCGACAACCGCGCTTTCGGCGATCTCAACCTGCGCGATCGGATCGACAACATCACGATCGAGAACCTCATGATCGTCTGGTGTAGTAATGACGGGGGCGGAAACAATAGGTTCAGCGTTGGCTTCTGGGACAACCACTGTCGGCTCGTCTGCCGTAACGGTCACCTCACGTTCGGCGACCGGCTGGGTCAATTCTTCCGCTTCAACCGTCACTTCTTCCGGCTGTGATTGCTCTACGCGTTGGTGAGTCGATGCGGCGGCATCTGGCTCTGATGCTATCGGCTGTTCTTCGACAACCGGCTGCTCTTGCGGTTGCTCTTGTTGTTTTTCTTCCTGTTTCCCGAGTCCCAGCCAGGAAAAAAAACCGCGCTTCTTTTCTTTTGACATGTACGATCGCGCTCCACGCTGCTCACCGCAGCGAATCAATCAATGAAAATCATATTTAAACAACAAGTTTAACACTTTCCTGCCGACAGCAACACGCAGCCAGCAAGAGCAATGGCAGACAATTCTCAGCGCTACCGACAATCTTCGTAACGAAAGGCACTGTCCGTAACGAAGTGTGTCAAACACAGTGCGTTACCGAAAGCCCGCAGACAGCACAAAATTTTGGCTTAAGCGCCTTAACGTCCATCTTAACATTCCCTCTACACGTAACCGCCGTTAGAATAGCGCCAGAAATTTCCTGCCCGCACCCACACCATGATGATGCGGCACAACAATAACCCTGTGAGCTATGGCTAAAAAAAATGCATCGTCAGCCGCCGGACAAATCCGAATCATCGGTGGTCAATGGCGCGGCAGAAAACTCCCGGTTCCTGATAGCCCCGGTTTACGTCCCACCACCGATCGCGTGCGGGAAACCGTGTTTAACTGGCTGGCTCCCGTGATTCAACAAGCGCGCTGTCTGGACTGCTTTGCTGGCAGCGGCGCGCTCGGACTGGAAGCGCTGTCCCGTTATGCGGCTCATGCCACATTATTGGAGATGGAACGTGCAGTCTCTCAGCAATTAACGCAAAATCTGGCGCTGCTTCGGGCGGAAAACGCCGAGGTGGTCAATACTGATGCCCTGAGCTGGTTGGCGAAGCCGGGTACGCCGTTTGACGTCGTGTTTCTCGACCCACCGTTTCGCAAAGAACTGCTGAACAACACGCTTGCTCTGCTGGAACAACAGGGCTGGCTGGCTCCAGACGCGTGGATTTACGTGGAAACCGAAGCGGAAAATGCGCAACTGGCCATCCCAGAAAATTGGCAACTGCACCGTGAAAAAATTGCGGGTCAGGTCGCCTACCGTTTGTACATCCGCCAGTGATCTTCGCAGCGACGTAAGGGTAAGAGATGATTTTGATTAACCTTGGCAGATTATTGATGCTGGGCGTGTGGGGATTTTTGTTGCTTAACCTGATTCAGCCATTTCCCAAGCCGTTGAATATCTTCATGACCGTGGCGATGGTATTTATGATCCTGATGCATGGTTTTCAGCTGCTGCTGTTAAAATCCAGCCAGCCGAAAGATAGCCCGGCGCTGAACCGTGCGCTTCAGGCACGCATTTTCCTGTTTGGCGTGTTTGAACTGCTGGCGTGGCAGAAAAAGCAGCCTAAGCCACCGAAGCCGTAATCGCTCCTGGGCACAGCGCATCAATACTGTGCCCTTTCGCCTCACAGGAGGCGCAGCGCAAAATCAGGACTTTTTACCGGGAAGGTAAGGGAACGCGGTGACGTTATCGCCTAAATCAGAAATGCGAGCGCTGCCTTTTTCCGTCACGGCATCAATACGAATGATCGCCTGCAAAGGGATGAAGCTGCGGCTAACGCCGGAGAATTCCGTTTTTAGCTTCTCGGTTGAGGGATCAACCAACACCGTAGACTGGCTATCAAACACAAAATCGGCAATTTCAATAAAACCAAACAGGCTGCTTTGCACCAACTCACGCACATAAAGCTGGTAGTTCTTACCGTTATTTATAAATTGAATACGATAAAGTGCGGATTCATTACTCATTCAACACAATGCTCCCTTCAAGACTTCACGGCGCCCATCTACAATAAAAACAGGCGATAACATACCATGAAGCTCACGAAAGGCGCATCCGTCTCACACCGTGTTGTTTAACTTCCTCACAATCCCCTACACTGAATAAAGAACGGTTTATTTTTATCCTGACACAAACAAAAACACAAAAAGGACACGCTATGCTTTGGTCATTTATTGCTGTGCTTTTTTCTGGTTGGTTGTATGTAGACGCCAGCTACCGTGGTCCAACGTGGCGGCGTTGGTTATTCAAACCCGTCACGATGCTACTGCTGCTGGCGCTGGCCTGGCAGACGCCGCTACTTGGTGTGCCGGGCTATTTGATTGTGCTGGGGCTGCTGGCAACGCTGGTTGCAGACACCCTGCTGTTGCTGCCGACTCAGCGCCTGCTTTACGCATTTGGCGCCTATTTCCTCTCCCATTTGCTGTACACCATTAGCTTTTTTACCGGACAGATTTCACTCACATTCTTTTGGCCGCTGGCTTTAACGCTCGTTATTCTGGCCGCGATCCTGATCGCTATTATCTGGGGACGATTGGACGCACAACGCTGGCCTGCCTGCGCCTTTATCATCATGACAACGCTGATGGTCTGGATTGCCGGCGAACGGTATTTTGCGCTGGGGACAAACGCAAATTTCGCCCTGCTGACGGGCACCGTACTGCTGTTTATCGCCCATGCAGCCTGGCTGATTCACCATTACCGTTTTCCGTTCCGAGCCCATCAGGCGATTGTCGCGGCAGGCTATTTTGGCGGCCATTTCCTGATTGTTCGCTCCCTCTATTTCTGACGTTCGCGGCACTCACGAAAATCTGGCTAAGCATTGAGCGGCGGTGTAAAGTTCCTGATAAGAATAGCTATCACTAACCTAGGAGGAAGGCATGCACTCTCATCAACATAACCACAGCGCTGAGAAATCAGCTTGCTGCAATAACAGCGTTCATCATGCGCCACGTAGCACTACGCACAGCACTAAAAGCTGCTGCAACGAACACGCGCAGCATTCAAACCACGCCGACCACAGTTGCTGTTCAACCAAACACGCGTCTGATGCCATGGTGAAGGCCGCAGGTGGCACAGAGCAGCATTCGTCAGACAGTGGCGGTAGCGCGGATTCTGACGACCCCGATGGTGGCGACAGCGACAGGCCCCGATCCCACCAGCGTTTCAGTTGGAAAATCAGCGGGATGGATTGTCCCAGCTGCGCACGTAAAATCGAAAATGCAGTAAAAAATCTCACCGGAATTGAAAAAGCCAACGTGTTGTTCTCCACCGAAAAACTGGTGGTTGATGCCTACACCGATATTCGCCCTCAGGTTCAACATGCCGTTCAGCAAGCGGGCTTCACCCTGCAGGACACCGCACTCCCCATTGCACCATCTGACACGTCTATCTTACGTCGTTTCGTGCATGAATATGGTTTCTTAATACTTTTCACTTTGCTGGCTGCTGCAAGCTGGGGACTTTCCCTGTTAAGCGAGCGCGGCGGGCAGATTGCGTTTATCGCAACCACGATTGTCGGGCTGGTTCCGATACTGAAAAAATCGATACAGCTCATTCGCTCCGGTACACCCTTTGCAATCGAAACGCTAATGAGCGTGGCCTCCATCGGGGCACTCTTGATTGGTGCCACCACCGAAGCCACGGTTATTTTGCTGCTGTTTATGCTGGGCGAATATCTGGAGTCTTACGCTGCCAATCGTGCCCGGCGGGGTGTAACGGCACTGATGGCGCTACTTCCTGAAGACGCCACGGCAATCGTCAACGGGCAGCGTCGGCTCGTTCCCGTAGCGAGTCTGATCCCCGGCGATGTGATTGAAGTCGCTCCCGGTGGGCGACTCCCTGCCGATGCGGAGCTATTGAACAGCGACGCCAGCTTTGATGAAAGCGCCCTGACTGGCGAATCGGTTCCCGTTGAGCGTACGCCGGGTGAAAAAATTGCCGCTGGCAGCCTGTGTGTCGATCGGGTCGTGCAGTTGCGTGTGGTTTCACAGCCGGGCAACAGCGCCATCGACCGCATTCTGCAACTGATAGAAGAGGCGGAAGAGCGCCGTGCGCCGATAGAGCGCTTCCTCGATAAGTTCAGCCGTTACTACACACCGGCCATCATGCTACTGTCGCTGCTGGTGATTCTGGTGCCGCCGCTACTGCTGGCGCAGCCGTGGCAAGAGTGGATTTATCGCGGCCTGACGTTGCTGTTAATCGGCTGTCCATGTGCACTGGTGATCTCAACGCCTGCGGCGATTACGTCTGGGCTGGCTGCGGCAACGCGCCGTGGAGCACTGATTAAAGGCGGTGCGGCGCTGGAGTCGTTGGGCAGTATCAAGACCATCGCATTCGACAAAACGGGTACGCTGACGGAAGGCAAACCGCAGGTGACGGACGTGTTACCCGCAACAGGCATTAGCGAAACGGCGCTGCTGACGCGTACCGCCGCGGTGGAATCAGGTTCGCACCATCCGCTTGCCAAAGCGATCGTTCAGCATGCGTTGTCCACGAGTACATTCCTGCCGATGGCGGAAAACCGCAAAGCGCTGGCAGGTGTCGGCGTTGAAGGCACGATAGGCGGCAAACGGATTCAGGTTAGCGCCCCAAGCCGCATCACACCCAATCTGCTTGATGCCGACGGATTGCAACGGGTTGATGCACTGGAAAGCGAGGGGAAAACCGTGGTGGTGGTGCAAGAAGACGACAGGCTGCTCGGTCTGTTGGCGTTGAGCGATACATTACGCCACGATGCGCGTGAGGCGCTGGATGCCTTACAACAGTTAGGAATTCGTGGTGTCATGCTCACGGGCGATAATCCCCGCGCGGCCGCGGCCATCGCAGCAACATTAGGGATCGATTACCGGGCTAGCCTGCTCCCTGCCGATAAAGTCACGGCGGTCAGCGAGTTGAGCAAGCAGCACCCTGTCGCGATGGTAGGTGACGGCATCAACGACGCGCCAGCAATGAAAGCCGCAACCATCGGCATCGCGATGGGAAGCGGTACGGATGTGGCGCTGGAGACGGCCGATGCCGCCTTAACGCACAGTCGTCTAACCGGGCTGGCTGCCATGATTAGCCTGTCGCGGGCGACGCAGCGTAATATTCGCCAGAACATTACCATCGCGCTGGGGCTGAAAGCGGTATTTCTGGTCACCAGTATTCTGGGCATTACCGGGCTGTGGCTCGCAGTGCTGGCGGATTCTGGCGCAACCGCGTTAGTCACCGCCAACGCGCTGCGACTGCTGAGAAAACAGGACTAATAGCGGTACACGGTGCAACACCGCTCACCAAGTAATTCTAATACTCTAAATAATTCGAGTTGCAGGCAGGCGGCGACACAGTGAATCCCCGGGAGCTTACATCAGTAAGTGACTGGGGTGAGCGAGGAAAGCCAACGCACCTGCGGCTTGAAGTATGACGAGTATTAACCTTTGCGCAGCAGATAACGGTAAGGAAGCTGTTCAGTCTCCTGCGCCAGAAGCTCATGCTCCATATACACGCAAAAACCGGGAATATCGCGAGTGGTGGCCGGATCGTCGGCAATAATCAGCAGCGTTTGCCCGGTTTCCATCTGGCGCACAGCCTTACGCACCATCATCACAGGCTCAGGACAGCGCAGCCCCTGGGCATCAAGGGTTTTATCCGGGTTGGTAAAGGGATCGGTCATCAACGTTCTCAGTACTGGAATCAAAAAACCGCCTTAGTTTACGCGCAGGATTTCCCGACGCAAGCGACGACAACGTTTGCGCATAAAACAACCATCCTTTCCTGACAAAACACATTGCATTAGCAAAGCAATTGCGTATTATGCCGCCGCGTTGCAGCATAAATCTGCACGTTATCTCTTGGGTTCCCTAACCCCAATAACCAAAAAGGTCACATTATGTATCGTTTTACTCCCCAGCAGCGGCTTACGGCGCTGATCTGGCTATCGTTGTTCCATGTCCTGATCATTACGTCGAGTAATTATCTGGTCCAGCTCCCGGTATTGATTTTCGGTTTTCATACCACTTGGGGCGCATTTACCTTTCCGTTTATTTTTCTGGCCACTGACCTGACGGTACGGGTTTTCGGTGCGCCGCTGGCGCGTCGTATCATTCTGACCGTAATGGTGCCTGCGTTGGCGATCTCCTATCTGGTGTCGTCACTGTTTTATCAGGGATCGTGGCAATCATTCGAGGCGCTGAATCAGGTCAATATTGTCGTGGCACGTATCGCCTGCGCCAGCTTCATGGCGTATGTTCTCGGCCAAATTCTGGATGTCCACGTCTTCAACCGGCTACGTCAGAAACGCGCATGGTGGGTCGCTCCGGCTGTGTCGACCGTGTTTGGTAATTTCAGCGATACGCTGGCCTTTTTCTTCATTGCATTTTATCGCAGCACCGATGCCTTTATGGCAGCAAACTGGGTAGAAATTGCGATGGTGGATTATGCTTTCAAAGTGTTGATCAGCCTGGCCTTTTTCCTGCCGATGTACGGCGTCATGCTGAACATGGTGCTTAAACGCCTGAGTGAACAAAAATATTCGACGGACTACCACTCCTTCAGCAGCCACCATTAATGCCGATCGTTTAAGAAACGAGATACCGGGGGCTACCACGGTGCGAGGTATCCCTGCGGGAACCTCATCACCGCGTTTCCCCCTCGACCCACGCTTAAGCGAGTAGCATTATCCATTTACGCCGCCTTTTCTCCTTAAGTCACTCATCGCTTTGTAAAAAAACGCAGGTATCAAGAACGGTTTGCAACAACAAAACGCTTGTTTTTGCTATCTGAATAGGGTGCCATACTGTTATTACCTATTTAAAAACGATTATCTGTTTCAAAAACGAGAGAAAGGGAACCTATGTCGAATGTAATCAAATACCTCGGTGTCGGCTTGCTTGTCGGCCTGCTTGCTGCCTGTGATGGCAAAACGGATGACGCTGCAAAAGCGGGCGCACAAGATAAACCAGCCGCAGAAGCTACCGCGAGCCAGAACATTGAGTTACTGGATGGCAAGGTGGCGTTTACCCTGCCAGCCGATATGCGTGATCAAAGCGGTAAAGTCGGTACGCAGGCGAACAACATGCACGTTTACGCCAATGACAATGGGCAGAAAGCGGTCATCGTGATTCTCGGTGATAACACCACAGAAGAGCTGACCGTGCTGGCACAGCGTCTGGAAGACCAGCAACGCACGCGTGATGCCAATCTCCAAGTCGTCACCAACAAAACCATCGACGTTGACGGCAAGAAGCTGCAACAGCTCGACAGCATTATCACCAGCAGCGGACAGCAGGCTTATTCCTCTGTGGTGTTGGGCAAAGTGGAAAACCAACTGCTGACCTTGCAGATCACGCTGCCAGCCAGCAATCAGCAACAGGCACAGAGCGAAGCGGAAGGCATCATCCACACGCTGAAGCTGAAATAATCCCGCCCTTTCACCCGTCTCTTAATCAACAAATCCCCAGTTCATTGGGGATTTGTGCTCCTGCCAGCTTAGCTCTTAACCTGAGAAACACAGCATCACCCTACCTATGCCGAAATGGGGAAAAGATCAGACCTCTTTCTATGCACCTCTTTTATTTAGATATAAAATTATTTCAATACTAATCAATTGATTAAATTGTTTTTAATTCTTTCTTCGTACTATTGCGTTTCCATTTCACCTGCTATCTTTTACTCATCATTTTTTATCAATGGACTCATGCCAAGGATGTCGCAGGGAACATTTTCATTATTCTGCCTACTGCTCCCCTTCCATCATACGTTTGCCCACTGCGACGTGAACCCCTCTTTTAAACGTAATTCTCATCCCACTTAGGTTTGCTAGGTATTTCATTTTTCATCAGGGTAGCGGCGGAACGCGTCGGCACGTGCGGCACCGTGGCAGCAGGATAAGAATAACAATAAGGAGAAAGCCAGTGGCAAACAGTACAGGATTACAGTTCACCGTAAAGGTCGGTGCGTTAGAGGCAGGCACCTTTGCGGTGGTGGATTTCAGGCTGGATGAGGGACTGAACCGGCCCTTCAGCCTGGCGCTAAGTCTGGCGAGCGCGTTGCCAGATGTGGATTTTGGCGCGGTGCTGGATCAGCCGTGCGAGCTGATGATTTGGTATGAAGGTGAACTGAAGCGCCGGGTCAGCGGAATTGTCAGCGGCTTCACGCAGGGCGACACCGGATTCCGGCGCACGCGCTATCAGATGGACGTCCGCCCGGCGCTGTGGCGATTGGGATTACGTACCAACGCCCGTATCTTTCAGGCACACAAACCAGAAGCGATTATCAGCATTCTGCTGGAAGAGGCGGGCATTAGCGACTACGCCTTTGCGCTGCGCCATGAACACGCGCCACGGGAATACTGCGTGCAGTATCGGGAAAGCGATTTGGCGTTTGTCACCCGTCTGGCGGCGGAAGAAGGACTGTATTTCTTCCTCGAATACGAAGAAGGAAAACATCGGCTGGTGTTTGCCGACGATGCGGGGGCGCTGACCAAAGGCCCCGAGCTGTTCTTCAATCTGGCGACACAGGGGCTGAGCGAAGGCGAATATGTCCGGCGTTTCCACTACGCGGAACGGGTAAGCACAGCCGAAGTCGAGCTGAAGGATTACAGCTTCAAGACGCCGGCTTACGGGCTGTCGCACAAGAAGATGAGCGGTGAGCTGGCGCACCAGCGTGAAAGCTATCAGCACTACGACTATCCGGGTCGTTATAAGCACGACCCGAGCGGCAAGGCGTTCAGTGGCTATCGGCTGGATGCGCTGCGGGCTGGGGCGGTGACGAGCGAAGGGGAATCCAACTGCGCCGGGCTGATGCCCGGCAACACCTTTACCCTGACGGAGCACCCGAATGCGACGCTGAATACGGTATGGCAGACGGTAAGCGTGACGCACGTCGGGCAGCAGCCGCAGGCGCTGGAAGAGGAAAGCGGCGGCGAACCGACCACCATGAGCAACAGCTTTGCGGTAGTGAAAGGCACAACAACGTGGCGCGCGGCCATGCCCTACAAACCGATGGTGGACGGCCCGCAAATCGCGACGGTGGTTGGCCCGGCAGGGGAAGAGATTTATTGCGACCAGTATGGTCGGGTAAAACTGCAATTCCCGTGGGACCGCTATGGCGCGAGCAACGACCAGAGCTCGTGCTGGGTGCGGGTCAGTCAGGGCTGGGCAGGTGGCCAGTACGGCATGATCGCTATTCCGCGCATCAGCCATGAAGTGATTGTCAGTTTCCTTGAAGGCGACCCGGATCAGCCGATTGTGACCGGGCGTACCTTCCATGCCACTAACCGCCCTCCTTACGACCTGCCAGCGCACAAGACGCGTACCGTACTGCGCACGGAAACGCATCAGGGAGAAGGATTCAACGAGCTGCGTTTTGAAGATCAGGCCGGGCAGGAAGAGATTTACATTCACGGGCAGAAAGATCTCAACGCGCTGATTGAAAATGACGTCGTCTGGCACATCAAACACGATGCGCATACGGATATTGATAATGAGCGCGTGACCCGCGTCAAAGCCAACGATCATCTGACGGTTGAAAACGAGAAACGTGACCATGTTAAAGGGGATCTCTCACTGACCGTCGATGCCTCAATGCACCAGAAACTGGGGCAGGCTTTGCTGGTTGAGGCGGGTCAGGAAGTACATGCGAAAGCCGGCGCTAAGATAGTACTTGAGGCTGGCGCGGAGTTGACGCTGAAAGTTGGGGGAAGCTTCATCAAGATCGATCCCAGCGGCGTGAGCATCATTGGTCCGGCTATCAATATTAACTCTGGCGGCAGTGCTGGCAGTGGCTCAGGGTGGGCAGGTCAGATACCTGCGCTACCGGGTGGCGTGGCAGTACCTCCGGCCCCACCCGCAACGCTACCTGCCCCTGCCATTCATAAAAGCATGGAATCAATGTCTCCGCTTGTTAAGCCTTGCCCGCTCGCAACGGGAGGTAAAGCATGAGCCTGAATACCTGGCGAGCAGAGCATGAAGGGACACTCTTTGCGATCGTCGATGGGGCGGCGGATGACTCGGCGGTGGCGCGTTTCTATGAACTCAGCGAGGGGGAAGCTTTTCCGCTCTTTGCTGGTACGTCGTTTAGTGATCAAGCTGCGCTCGGTCCTTGGCTGCTCGCGAATCCGTCTTCCGCATTCGTGGCGAATTCCGCCGCGCTGAGTGGTTTTTATCTGGTCAGCGAACAGCCAGCTGACGTGGTTCGCCGTCACTGGCAAAGCCTGATACAGGTGATCCGTGAAGGGGAAGTCGTCTGGTTCCGTTTCTCTGAACCTCGTATCTTCCTGCCGATGTTCTGTGCCATGAGCCCAGCAGAGCAAGATGCCGTTCTGGGGCCGTGCAATGGACTCTGGATCAACGGCAGCGGGTTTACGCGTAATCCTGATACCCCATTTTCCCCCTCGTTAGAAATGCCCTGGTTTCATATTCGTCCGCATCATCTGGCGCCGCTGTATGACGACGAACGCCACGCCTATATTCTTCGTCGGCGTCTGTGGCAGGTCATGACAAGCATGATGGAGCGCCATGCAGATCCGGCAGGCACGATTTTGCCGGTTCTCAGGCAAGCCAATGCGGAAAAGCTTCAGGAAGATGTGCTTGATGGCGTAGTGGCGGGAGTCTTGGCCTTGCAGGTCGGGCTTTCTCTGGAGAGTATTCGTGCGCCGCTGATGCTGACTGAAGCAGAATTCGCTCAGGTCAACCACTGGATGGTGCAGCATGATGAGTTGATAGGAGTTAACTGATGGCAGCCGATCCTTACTGTATTCCCTGCGAACGCTACGATAACTGGATAGAAATTGATATTCGTGATGAGCATAACCGTTCGTTTAAGGGGCTGAAAGCGACACTGACTGACGAGACAGGAAAGTCCAAAACGGTGACGCTCAACGACAGGCCGACGCTGGTTCACGGTTTTGCGGTTGGCCCGATAACCGTGAAACTGGAGACGCGACCCTGGCTCAAGGCGGCGCAATCGCGTGAGGTATTGAAGGAAGGGCAAAGTGCCGTGCCTGGCTATGTGGCAGAGAAACTCGGGCATGAGGAAACCCCACGTGAACATGTTAAGGCCACCACGGGCGACCTGTGCCTGACCGCACCTGAACGGCCATTGCCAGAAGCGCATCAGGAAGGAAAAGCAGGCGGTGTCCGTTTCTTTACCAAACATTCCTATGTTGTCGAGGTTAAAGGCTACCAGATCAATGTGCTGCGCATTGGCGTGTTCTTTGATGGCACGGGAAATAACACCTATAACGCCGAGTCCGGCCTTAAAAAAGTGGAGCAGTGGCTGGCAGAAACCTGTTCCGATCCGGCACAGCGGGAGAAAGAACTGCGGGGCTGCCAGATGGGGCAACTCCCGGTGAGTGACAGTGCGGCGAATGACATTACTAATGTGGGGAAACTGTACGAACAATATATTTTTGGGGCAAAGACATTAAGTGCCCATAGCTATATCAGTGGTATTGGTACCCGCGATCCGGTAGCCGGAAAGGATGGTATGGAATACCAAACGGACGATATGCTGACAAAGGCGGTAGATATCGATTTTGGTGGTGAAAATACCTCCATCGTTGGCAAGGTGAACCTGGCCTGTGAACAAAAGATTGTTGCTGCGATTAAACGTGATTTAAGGGAGATATTACCTAATATTGATTGCATCCATCGTATCGTGTTCGATGTGTTTGGTTTTAGCCGTGGGGCAGCCGCGGCGCGGCATTTTGTTAACGTCATCGACCAAAAGGCCGATCACCCGCTGGTGCGGGCAGTGGCAAGTACACCCACAATCCGTCTTAAAGCCGGGTTTGACTGGGCGGATCGGGATGATGTGCGCATCGCCTTTGTCGGGATTTTTGATACGGTTGCCTCATCGTATCATCCCAGCGTCAACATCCGTTTACGTGACGATTGTGCCGAACGGGTCGTGCATTTAACCGCGCTGGATGAGGTGCGAAAGCACTTCCCCTTAACTCGCGTCACGCCTACCGCGATTGGTACCAGTATTCCCCCGCACTTTACCGAACTGGCACTACCGGGTGCGCACTCCGATCTTGGCGGCGGGTATTACAGCCGCTGGAGCCTGCCGAATCCAAACAGCGATCCGGCTCTGACGGAGTGCCTTGAACTGGAACGCTTTATGTGTGAAGAACTGGTTTCTACGCCGGATACAGAAAGCCGCGCCTATCGTCAGGCACGCGCCTATGCCGAAGAGAAAATTGCGCAGGGCTGGGTTGATCGGCTTCATCCGCATTTGCAGCGTGCGGCCATTCCCCCTGTAGGGGCAATCAGCTTGATCCCCTATTCGTTTATTCGACTGAGTAGGAACGGTAATGTAGGGCATAAAAAGTCTGTGTATGTAGAGGTCATGATGAGCCGCGTGGTGGAAGGGGAATATTCCCGCATTCCGCTCCATATGATGATGGAAGCGGGGCGTGCCGTTGGTGTGCCGTTTAAGGCGTGGGACCCCACAATAAGTGGACATACTCTTGAGTCTGGAGCCATCAAATTGCCAGCGGTAAATCTGGCTAAATTGGATGAGATCTGGGCGTTAGCCGCAGCGGAAAAAGGCGTGATAAAGAACCTGGGCCAGCAACTCTCTGCGGCGGTTTATCGGGCGTTGCGCCATGACTATATACACCGCAGCGCTAGCAATCAGGGCATCGCCAGCCCGGCGAAGACCAACAAACAAGAAACCACCGTGAGCAAGGAACGGCGGCATATCATCGGCAATCAGGAGGCATGATGCTTAGATATTTTATTATGGCGGTGGGGCTTTGTGTTTCATTGGCTGCCTGTGCGACAACACCTGCGATCTCGGCTTTTGCATGGAGTTATGGTTCAGGTAGCAATGTCGATAGTTTTTGTACGACGAAAGCTACTTTTTATCATAACGGGAAAATCGTATTCAGTTATCCCGGTGGGGGATGTAACGCTGGTGCACCGTACAAAGATATCATTGATAGAAAATATTACTGGGCGGGAGGAGGGGGTCTACCTACTGATGGCGTACCTATCCCTGACAAGGCTTCAATAGAGATGGTGTCCTTCTACGATCGCAAGCGTTACCGCATCACAGTGAATTTACCGGCAGATTTAGCCCAACAAATGCAGCAGCGCTATCAGGTTGGTGAGCGAATAGACCAACGCAACTGGCTCTATTTTGGCCTGGCACCCGGAGGCTATTATGAGGTGCTATTGTTTGGAGATTTACTTGGCGTCAGCCCAGATCTCTTGCTCGCCCGTGGCATCGCCGAAGAGGTCACTGATAATTGGTACGATAAAAAATTCCCAATAGGCGTAAGCCAATACACGGTGACGCTCCAAGATTTCGACAAAGAATACGGCGAGCTATTTAAACAGCACCCTATCCCATTAGGCATGGACTGGGCACCGATCATGGATGCCTACCGTGCCAAGCAACCCAAAACGGATCAGCAGCCGGTGAAGTAATAGCAAGGAACGGCGGCATATCATCGGCAATCAGGAGGCATGATGCTTAAACAATTTATTATATTGCTGGGGCTATGTGTCTCATTGGCCGCCAGTGCGACAACACCTGCGATCTCGGCTTTTGCATGGCGATATGGTTCAGGTAGCAATATCGATAGTTTTTGTACGACGAAAGCTACTTTTTATCATAACGGGAAAATCGTATTCAGTTATCCCGGTGGGGGATGTAACGCAGGTGCACCGTACAAAGATATCATTGATAGAAAATATTACTGGGCGGGAGGAGGAGGTCTACCTACTGATGGCGTACCTATCCCTGACAAGGCTTCAATAGAGATGGTGTCCTTCTACGATCGCAAGCGTTACCGTATCACGGTGAATTTACCTGCTGATTTAGAACAGCAGATGAGGTCGGTTTATCAAATTCAGGAACGCTACGATCGCCGCAATCGCCTGTATTTTGGTCTGGCACCCGGCGGTTATTATGAGGTGGTCTTGATGGGGCGCGGACTTGGCGTCAGTCCCGACCTATTGCTTGCCCGTGGCATTGCCGAAGAGGTCACCGATGACTGGAGAGATAAAGTAATACCTTTAGAAAAACAATATGAAAAGCGTTGGGCTGATTTCGACAAGGAATACGGCGAGCTATTTAAACAGCATCCCATCCCATTAGGCATGGACTGGGCACCGATTATGGATGCCTACCGTGCCAAGCAACCTAAAACGGATCAGCATCCGGTGAAGTAATAGCAAGGAACGGCGGCATGTGATCGGCAATCAGGAGGCATGATGTTTAGATCCATTATTATGGCCGTAGCGCTATGCATTTCGCTGGCAGCTTATTCAACCCCGAGTCCAAGGGATGCGGTTAGCTGGAGTTATGGTACTGGCAGTAATATCGATATCACTAGCAATACTCGAACAGAGTTTTATCGTGATGGGAAACTCGTTTACGCCGATCGTGAGGCTGGTGGCGGGGCTGGTGGACAGTTGAGTGACCGGATCACTGGCAAGCGCTACTACTGGGCGGGAGGAGGAGGATTGCCTACCGAGGGCGTCGTTGTTCCTGACCGAGCATTGATAGAGATGGTGTCCTTCTACGATCGCAAACGTTACCGTATCACAGTGAATTTACCGGCAGATTTAGCCCAACAAATGCAGCAGCGCTATCAGGTTGGTGAGCGAATAGACCAACGCAACTGGCTCTATTTTGGCCTGGCACCCGGTGGCTATTATGAGGTGCTCTTATTCGGGGATTTACTTGGCGTCAGTCCCGACCTATTGCTTGCCCGAGGCATTGCCGAAGAGGTTAACGATGATTGGAGAGATAAAGTAATACCTTTAGAAAAACAATATGAAAAGCGTTGGGCTGATTTCGACAAAAAATACGGCGAGCTATTTAAACAGCATCCCATCCCATTAGGCATGGACTGGGCACCGATCATGGATGCCTACCGTGCCAAGCAACCCAAGACGGATCAGCAGCCGATTAAATAACACGATATCACTGGTGCAACAGACTCGACGAGGGTCTGTTGCGTTGCCTTCTGGCGATCGGGAGGCATGATGTTCAGATATTTTATTATGGCCGCCCTCCGCCTTCTGCCGTGCGCTGCATCAGTCTCCACGTCAGCGCCAGACCGCCTAGCCCTAATAGCGCCGCTGCCAGATAAATAGAAGCAATACCGGTATAGGCCATCAGTACGCCCGCCACCGGTCCGACGATACCCAGCGATAAATCGAGGAATATCGTATAGGTTGCCAACGCGCTGCCCTGATTCTGCGGTGATACCGCCTTGACGGCGACAACGCCTAATGCCGGGAATACCAGAGAGAAACCCGCCCCTGCGAGGAACGCACCGACTTCTGCCATCAGCGGCTGCGTCGCTCCCCAGACCAGTAGCAACCCGACAATCTCAACCACAAAGCACGCCATCGCCACGCGCAATCCGCCAAATCGCTGAATACTGTTAGGAAACACCAGCCGTGCGCCGACAAAGGCACAACTGAAAATGGTCAGCGTCAGCGCCGCACCTTCCCAATTCCGATCGGCATAAAACAACGTGATGAAGGTGGCGATCACACCAAAACCCGCAGAGGCAATCGCCAGAATAATCCCGTAAACCCAGACTTTCCCCAGCACTTCGCGGAAGGGAATCTTTTTCCCCGGTGCGACCTGCACTGCGGGGCGCGGCAGCGCGAAGATAATTGCCACCGCTGCGATCAGAATAATGCTCACAGAGAGCAGTTTTAACCCACCAATATGGTTGAGCCAGACGCCGAGCGGTGCGCCAATTGCCATCGCGCCGTAAGTCGCAATGCCGTTCCATGAAATCACGCGGCCGATGTGCCGGGAACCGACTACGCCAACCCCCCAGAGCGTTGCGCCTGTACCGGCAAAGCTCTGTCCGGCGCCTAGCACAACGCGCCCGAGGCACAACAGCAGCAGCGTGATGGCGGGAAAGCCGTCACTAAAAGCAGCGAGCAGGTAAAATACCCCGCTCAGCATGACGCCGACCAATCCCCAAACGACGATGTTCTTCGGCCCTTTTTCATCCGCGCTGCGGCCCGCATGAGGGCGGCTCACTAGTGTGGAGAAATATTGCAGGCTGATGACCAACCCAGCCCAGAATGCGCTATAGCCGAGGTGGTCATGCACATACCCCGGCAGTACCGCCAGCGGCAGGCCAATATTCAGATAGCTGGCAAAGTTGAAGGCCACAATCGAAACGATGCGTAAATTGAGGCGCAAACCGTTCAGCGCCGGTTCGGATGGGGAAGGTGTTGGCATGGAAAATTCACTCGCTTAACGTCCGTGTATGACGCACGTTCAGAAAATATCGAAAAGTAACATTCTTATATTGTTGGTTATAATCAACCCTATGCTACTAAATTAATCCCGAACACAGGAGAAACGCAATGCCTGTACCGGCAGACCCGGAACGTCAATCAACATCGTCAACCCCAGAAGGGGATACATCGCCACAGAAGCCCCTCTCGTTTCTGGGCAAAAGCAAACGTCTGGCCGCACGAATTCAGGCGATCCCCAGCGTGGCACACCTGATTCGCGCAGGCGAACGTTTCAACGATCGGATGGGCAACCAGTTTGGCGCGGCGATTACCTATTTTTCCTTTCTGTCGCTGATCCCTATTCTCATGGTGTCTTTTGCCGCCGTGGGCTTCGTGTTGGCCTCCAACCCCGACCTGCTGACGGGGCTGATTAACCGAATCGTCAACAGTATCAGCGATCCCAATCTGGCCAATACGCTGAAAAGTACCGTCAACACCGCCGTGCAACAGCGTACCACCGTCGGGCTGACCGGGTTGCTGATCGCACTCTATTCCGGTATCAGTTGGATGGGAAACCTGCGTGAAGCGATTCGCGCCCAATCGCGCGACGTATGGGAACGGAACCCGAAAGATGAAGAGAAGATTTACTTTCAGTACACGCGAGATTTCCTGTCGCTGACCGGTCTGGTCATTGCGCTTATCATCACGCTTTTCCTGACCTCCGTTGCGGGTACCGCGCAAAATATGATCGTCACCGCGTTGGGGTTGGATGGCATCGAGTGGCTACGCCCCGCGTTAACGTTGATTGCCTTGTCAATCTCCATCTTTGCCAACTACCTGTTATTCCTATGGATATTTTTTGTTTTACCGCGTCATAAGCCCAAGCGAAAAGCGCTCTTTCGCGGCACGCTGATTGCCGCCGTGGGTTTTGAAGCCATCAAATTCGCGATGACCGTCGCGCTGCCTAAACTGGCCAGTTCTCCTTCAGGAGCCGCGTTCGGGTCGGTCATTGGCCTGATGGCGTTCTTCTATTTCTTCGCGCGCCTAACGCTGTTCTGTGCTGCGTGGATCGCAACGGCGAACTACCAAGGCGATATTTCGACAGACCAGAACGAGCAAGAGAAAGAACCGCCCTCTCCTCGCTAAAAACAGCGGGAAAGCGCTGGTTTTCCGATCTGCGTCATGAAAAAATAAAACATCGTTTTAAGGCTATTGACTCAGTCTCACGTAATGTTGAGACTGAGGTTAATTTCGCGTTTTTATACCCTAATAATTCGCGTCCCAGGGTACCTTTTCAAACAGGCCAAAAGTGATGACAACAACTAACATTGCCGTAATCGGCGAATGCATGATCGAACTGTCGCAGAAGGGCACGGATCTTAACCGTGGATTTGGCGGCGATACGCTGAACACTGCCGTTTACATTGCCCGTCAGGTAAACGCTGAGAAACTGGGCGTGCATTACGTGACCGCACTCGGTACCGATAGCTTCAGTACCGAGATGGTTGCCGCCTGGCAAAACGAAGGGGTGAAAACCGACCTGATTCAGCGGCTGGACAACAAACTGCCCGGTTTATACTTCATTGAAACCGACGATAGCGGCGAGCGTACATTCTACTATTGGCGCAACGATGCCGCTGCTCGCTACTGGCTGGACAGCCCGGAAGCAGAAAAAATCGGTCAGGCGCTGGCTCAATTTGACTATCTCTACCTGAGCGGCATCAGTCTGGCGATTCTGAACGCCGAAAGCCGTCAGCGTCTACTCGCCCTACTGCGCGCCTGCCGCGCCAACGGCGGTAAAGTGATTTTTGATAACAACTACCGCCCACGCTTGTGGCAGAGCAAGGAAGAAACGCAACAGGCCTACACCGACATCCTGTCCTGTACGGATATTGCCTTCCTGACGCTGGATGACGAAGACATGCTGTGGGGTACGAAGCCGCTGGAAGCCGTGCTGGAACGGACGCACGGTTTGGGCGTTAGCGAAGTGGTCATCAAGCGCGGTGCCGATTCCTGCATCGTGTCAGAGCGCGGACAAGAGTTGGTTGATGTCCCTGCAATAAAATTGCCAAAAGAGAAAGTGGTCGATACCACCGCAGCGGGCGACTCCTTCAGCGCGGGCTATCTGTCAGTACGCCTGAACGGCGGCAGCACGCAGGAAGCGGCACAGCGCGGTCACCTGACGGCCAGCACAGTCATTCAATACCGTGGCGCGATCATCCCGCTTGACGCGATGCCTGCGTAAACGGTACGAAATAGAGTACATTCACTCTCATCATGATAGAAGCAACCATGATGAGAGGATTACCGATAATCTGAAGCGAGCATAAGGCTCGCTTTTTTTATCTTTCTACTTCGTCCGTTTCCATTGCCAGAGGGCGGTTTTATTCCCGCCAATTTCCCGCTGCAACAACTCAACACGCGGATTAATTTTTCATTACAATTCATACACAATATTTTTAACATTCATGCATTTTTGCATTCAAGAGCACTCTGCCACTTGTCGATATTCTTCATGTACGAGGTTAATTTCGTCATATTGCAGATCATGCCGCAAGGCCATCTGTGTTTACAGCATCAGGCGGTTATAATTTGAGAGCAATCTATGAATAGATGGAGTGTTAAAAAAAAGCTGGCAATGATGATCGCGGCAATCATTATCTCTTTTATGATATTGGCTGCATTTTTGCTTTCCCGCCAGACTGCCACCACGGCAGAATTACAACGTTTGTATGAAAAAGACTATCAAGCTGCATCCATCATCGGCCAGATTGATGGTCTGCTTACTCGTGTGGATATCAATATCCTCCGAATGATCGCTATTGGCGATCCGGCATCAATTGCTGCCTGGAAAAACCAAAACACCGAGAATTTTACCAAGGTAGAAGCCCTGCTAAATAAGCTAAAACCCATTATTGATAGCAGTATGACGTCATCTTTTGACGGATTAATATCATCGTATACGTTAATGCGTAAAGGGATGGAGCATCAGGTACAGGCCGTTGAGTCTGGCGATATAAAAAGTGCCAGCGAAATTAATAAAAATGAAGTTAAAACACCTGCGGATAAAACATTTGGTGAATTGTCTGCATTGAAAAAATCTCAGGACGAATTAGCAAACGAGAAGGTTGTTGAGCAACAACATATTGATGTTACTACTCGTATCATCTCACTACTCGCTGCTGGCATCGTTACGCTAGCATCGGTTGTGCTGGGTGCTGTGATTCTACGCAGCTTGCTTCGTCAACTGGGAGGAGAACCTCTAACAGCGTCACAGGCCGTCAACCTGATGGCACAAGGCGATCTTTCGAACCCGATCCCAGTGAAGGAGCACGACCATGTAAGCCTGCTAGCCCAGTTGAAAGAGATGCAATCGTCCTTATCAGGGATAGTCACCAGTGTTCGCAGCAATGCTGAAAGTCTGGCGACCGCCAGTATCCAGATCTCTCAGGGCAACCAAGACTTAAGTCAGCGTACGGAAGAACAGGCCAGCGCACTGCAACAAACCTCCGCCACAATGGAACAGTTAGGCTCCACAGTCAGCAATAACGCCGAAAACGCACGTCAGGCTAATCAGTTGGCATCTGGTGCATCAACACTGGCAGCGGAAGGTGGCCAGATGGTCGAACGCGTGATAGCAACCATGAAAGACATCAACGATAGTTCGAAAAAAATCTCGGACATCATCAATGTGATTGACAGCATCGCCTTCCAGACGAATATTCTGGCGCTGAACGCGGCAGTTGAAGCCGCACGTGCAGGTGAACAAGGGCGTGGATTTGCGGTTGTCGCATCCGAAGTGCGCAATTTGGCACAACGCAGTGCCAATGCCGCCAAAGAGATCAGCACATTAATTACCAACAGCGTCGGACAGGTTGAGCAAGGCAGTCGATTAGTGGATGAAACGGGAGCAACCATGACGCGGATTATGACTGCTATCAATCAAGTGACTGATATCGTGTCCGAAATCAGTGCATCAAGTCTGGAACAGAGTTCAGGGGTGAAACAGGTGGGACAAGCCATCACCCAGATCGATACCGTCACGCAGCAAAACGCCGCACTGGTGGAAGAGAGTGCCGCCGCAGCGGAAAACCTGAAAGAACAAGCCCAGCAACTTGTACAAGCGGTCGCCGTATTTCAGGTGACACAAACCGCCACTCAACCGCGTTTGTATTTGGGAATGTAATCACCGCCAACACGATAATCACTGACGTTCACGGATGTCAGTACCATCCGTGTTAACAAACTGCGGCGGCGCCAAGTCGTGTAGAAAAACGTGGCGCCGCCGAATAAACTGGCCTGAGAATCATACGGAAAAAATCGTTCCCACGGCCTTCGTTTTACTGTGCTACAGGCGGTACGGGATCCTGCGGTTTTCTTTCTTCAGACGCTGCCGCAGACGCGCTGGCAACAGGTTCGACGGCTGGCGTCATAATCTGATCGTAGGTTTCCTGCAACGCCTTCATATTCGCTTCGGGTTCACCCGGCTGTTGGATCAACATCATCGTCGTATCTTGTACCAGTTGCTGGTGCAGTTCCTGATTCAGGATATCGAGCGTTAAGGCTGACAGATAACTCTGGCGCAGTTTCTGATACTGCTCAGGCGCAATATCCACCACACCATTTTGCTGGGATCGCAAGCGCTGATCCATCAGGATGTCCGTGCTGGTACGCGCATAGGTGGCAAACAGCTTGTTCAGCTCGTCCGTCTTGCGCGCGATCAACGCGTCAAACTCTGGTTGTGTCAGCCCTTTTTCACGCAGCGCCGCCAGCTCACGTGCCATAAACGTCACACCCGGCTCAACGCTCTCACTATTCGGTACATCCATATGAATTGCACACTGAGAACGGGTATAAAACACGTTGCAGTCGAAACGGAGGTTGTTACCCTTCAGCGGGCTCTTCTCCAACACCTGCTGTAGATGCCAGAACATCGCTTCCCGCGTCATATCGCCCAGCCAGTAGCGAACCAGCGCCTGCGATTCACGAATCGGATGCCACGGCGCATCCCACATCAGCGACAGCGTATCCTGCTGGGCATTGTTATTCATCAGGCTGATCGCCTGTGGTGGCAGCGGGCTTAGTGTCGGCAGTGGCGCGGGTACTTCGCGTTTTCCTTCCAACGGGGAAAAGGCTTTACCGATCTGTTCGAGCACGCTGCGGTTATCCACATGCCCAACGATGTAAAGCGTCATCACATCTGGCGTATACCAGGTTTTATAAAATTGCTGAAGTTGCTCGCCATTCAGCGGCGGTTTGACGTCTTGAGCAGGATCGTGCGCCAACAGGGCTGACCCTTTCAGGCGATAACGCCAGCTCGGATCTTGCGGGTTAATCGGAAAGGTGGTCACCTGATCGGGAACCTTCAGCGCAGCTTGTAGCCTTTTTTCGTCGAACGTCATCTGCCCTGCGCTTTCCGCTAGCCACGTCAACGCTTCTTTCAGCAGCTCAGGACGATTATTCGGCAAGCTCAGGTTATATGACGTGAAATCGTACGAAACAATAACCGGGGGCAGGACGCGTGAGCCGTTAGCGTCACGCATCCACATGGAAGGTAACTGGGCAGCAGACAGCTTATCGCCGGGCGCGAGAGCCAGACGGGGAAGAAAATGGGCAAAGCCCACCTGCTGGGCGTTTTCCAGCAACGATCCGGCATTAACAACCAGACGCAGCTCAACCCGATCGCCGGGGCGCTGTGGCGTGGTTAATAACTGCCAGGTAAAACCATTGTCCAGTTTACCCTGCTGCCAGGCAGGATCGGGCTGTAGTGCTTCAGCCTGCACGCTGCCGCTGACCATGGCCAGCAACATACCACCAACGAAAAGCGCCTTTTTGGTGCCCTGCATGTGAACCCCTACTTATCGCTATCCAACATAATAATGTGGTTATTGTTGATCATTATGGTGACCTTGCGTCTGCCACCGCACACTCTCGTGGATATATCACGGAAAAAATTGAAGACGCGAAGTGTACCATTCCCTTGGACAGCGCGCTTTTGTCTATGTCACTTCAGGAGGAGAAATAATCTGCAAAAAAGGTAGAAATAGTCATATTTAACAATATTTTTACGTTTGGGGATGTGCAAAAAAGGAGGGGAGACCGCTGGGTTGGTGCCGCTTGCTTACAAACCAAAAATTTACAGACAAAAAAATTCCCTACGGAGCAGAACGCCGTAGGGAATTGATTTAGAAAACGATGCTGAAATTACGACTGTGCCGTCGGCGTGGCCGCATTATCGTTCTTATTGTTACCGGACAGCACCGCGTCCAGTTTCTTCTCATCCAGCTCGCGGCAGTATTTTGCTACCACGATAGTCGCCACACCGTTACCAATCAGGTTGGTCAGCGCACGAGCTTCTGACATGAAGCGGTCAATACCCAGAATCAACGCCAGACCGGCAACAGGCAGATGGCCTACGGCAGACAGCGTTGCTGCCAGCACGATAAATCCACTTCCCGTCACGCCTGCTGCGCCTTTAGAGGACAGCAGCAGCACCACCAGCAGGGTAATCTGATGCCAGATATCCATGTGGCTGTTGGTTGCCTGAGCAATAAACACGGCTGCCATCGTCAGATAGATCGAGGTGCCATCAAGGTTGAACGAATAGCCCGTAGGAATCACCAAACCGACGACCGATTTTTTACAACCGACCTTTTCCATCTTCTCCAGCATACGTGGCAGTACGGATTCAGAAGAGGACGTACCCAGTACGATCAGCAGTTCTTCACGGATGTAGCGAATGAATTTGAAGATACTGAAGCCCGTCGCTTTCGCAATGCTGCCCAACACCAGGAAGACAAACAGAACACAGGTGATGTAGAAGCAGAGGATCAGTTGCCCTAACTGCACCAGCGTACCCACACCATATTTACCGATGGTAAAGGCCATCGCACCGAACGCACCCAAAGGCGCCAATTTCATGATCATGTTAATGACGCCGAAAATGACCTTGGAGAAGCTGTCGATCACATCAAAAATGACTTTGCCCTTTGGCCCCAGACGGTGCAGCGCAAAGCCAAACATCACAGCAAACAGCAGAACCTGCAAGATATTACCGCTGGCAAACGCCCCGACCACGCTCGCCGGGATCACATCCATCAGGAATGGAATCAGCCCCTGTTGCGAAGCCTGTTGGGTATAGACCGCCACCGCAGACGCATCAAGCGTACTCGGGTCGATATTCATACCCGCGCCAGGTTGTACGACGTTGACCACGACCAGACCGATAATCAGCGCAATCGTACTCACAATTTCAAAATACAGCAGAGCGGCCGCACCAGTACGACCGACCGACTTCATACTTTCCATGCCTGCGATACCGGTGACGACCGTACAGAAGATGACCGGCGCAATAATCATTTTAATTAATTTAACAAACCCATCGCCCAGCGGCTTCATTTGCTCACCAAGCTGAGGGTAGAAATGTCCCAACAGTATCCCTATCGTAATGGCGGCAAGAACCTGAAAATAAAGACTTTTAAAAATTGATGTTTTCATACATACGTCCTATGGTGGGGAAAACACAGGAGGGGAATAGGGTACGAAAATGCCGCCTGTGATTGCGCCGAAAAGTAACATTGCAATAACAAGCTGAGAATGTTTTATAAGTTTAGTTTGTGAACGACAGGTTAAAAACAAGAGCTGAATCACGTCAGCAAAAGTTATAAAGAAACATCAATGCAATTTATTTGTAACAGATACCCGTTTTTACAGCAGAAAAAGTCCGTAAAAAGCCCTCAAATCCCCGCAATACGGGGAAGGTGCCATTCAGGAAACATCGCCATGAAAAGTAACATTTCCGTTACCTCTTGATACTCAGGACGACGCGATGAGAAAATGAATACCGCATTTTTTATCACGCCGCGCCAGTTGCATGGCAAAACGCGCCTGTGACAAACGCAGCGCCGCCTCCTCGGGTCGAGGGTCGGTAATCGTTAGGATACCGGCGCTGACAGCCCGAGCAGGATGCGCTCCCGTAGGTAAAAAGGGAGCATTGAGCGCCAGCATCACGTGTTGCGCCCAATCTTGCGTTTGCCTGGCAGATTCCAGCGTCTTCCCGATGATGGCAAACTCATCACAATCAAGACGTGCCAGATAAAGGCTCCCGACCTCATGTTGTTCTTCTATCACCACGCGGAGTTGCTCAGCCAACGCAACCACATCGCCCTGGCTGGCGGAGGCATCAAGCCCAAAAACGAGCAGGCTAAACGGGGTGGCCTCCGCCAGACGCTGTTCAAGGCGTCGTATAAACTGCGCGTTGTCCGGCAAACCCGCCCCTTCCGTTTCGGCAGAAAGTGACTGCGCCAGCAGTTGTTGATTACGGTTGTAACTGCGCACCAGCGCGCCTAGCTCATCATCCTGATGCCAAGGGGGCAGCGTGAGGGGTCGGTGAAGCATCGCGTCCGGCGGTAGACTCTGTAACTCGACAATAATCCCACGCAGCGGGTGTATCAGCAGACGGTTAATACACCAGGTAATCGCGATCGACATAATCAACGCCAGCAGCAGATATGTCGCCAACATGGTTGAAAAAGTGCTGACGATAAATTGATACATCCGATAGGAATCTGCCTGCAAGACCAGATGCGCCAGCGGTGCCGAATATTGCGTCTGCGGCGGCGAATAAAGCGGAATAGAGATACGGATCGGCAGCTTAAAGACCCGCGCGATCCAGTCCGGCACCGGGCGTTCTCTCGGGAAATTGGCGTGTAGCGTCTGAAAATCATCCGGCAGCAATACATCTGCCCGGCTAAGAAAAGCAACCGGCAGCAAGCTATCCAGAATATTGCCAGCACGTTGCACCTCCCCTTGTAGCACCGCATCCGTCAGAGGTTGGCGCACAGAATAGGCGATGCTCTCCAACTGTTTGGCATAATCTTCACGGCGCTGATGAACGAAGTGAAAGAGCTGTATGACGATGAACAGGCTGATCGTCACCAGTGCCACGGCAGACACGGCTGTCATCTGTTTAATCGTTAATGAACGTCTGAGCCGCAAGCGCTTTCTCCGTCAACCTTTTATGTCGATCTGAATATCTGACCAATACACAGCGCGAAAAACGCACCGCCACGCGCACCAGTAATGTGCGGCAACAGTATAAGGCAGCTTACCGCCGCCTCAACGCTGTTTTCTGCTGGTGCTCAGGGGATTTCATCTTAATCCTAGGCTCCCGTAACGCGGCCTCAGAATAGGGGATATCCCCTGCATAAGCCAGCATGGCTATTCAGAGGCAGAGTGCAGAGTGAAAATAACGGGCGATGAAGAAAGGCGGGCGGCAGCAACTTCGCTGCCGCCCAATAGGACGTGTTCTGACAGTAAGCGCTATTGCGGGTATGGCACCCAGTCTCCGCCGTTCAAACGAATGTAGGGTTTTCCCTGATATTGCATCACGATCGCGTTCTCATTCTCCGAAATTGCTTCCGTTTGCGGCAGTGTGCTCGCCAGCGTTTGCCAATCCACAGAAGGCGCGGTGAACACTTTGCCGTCCACCATCCGCGCGACCAGTTCCGAAATCGCCAGATAGCTACTCGGTGACGTAATTTCCAGCGCGTCGCCCTGATGCGGGGCCTGCAAACCAAACAATTTCACGCCGACAGGAATATGTGTGATGCTTGGGCTGGGAATATCACGTAGCCCAGACATTTGCATCTTATCACCAGCCAGCGCCGCGCCATGCTCTGGTACAACCACCACCATGACTTTGCGACCCGATTTCTGCAACACGTCAAAAAAAGCATCCAGTTGATCAAACAGAATCTTCGCCCGTGGCGCATAGTCCGCCGACTGATTGGTGCCCACGAAGCGGTTACCATCATGCAGCGGAATCAGGTTAAAGAAGGTCGCGTTACGCGTCGTCGTCGCTTTATTTCGCTCACCCAGCCAACGAGTTAACAACTCCAAATCGTTATAAATCGGCTCGCCGTCGAACGAGCTAATCTGGTGGCTGATGCCTTCCTGCGACAGCATCGGAATCTGAATGTCACCCTCTTCACGCACCTCACGCAGGTAATTCCCAAAGGTGCCGGAATGATCGAGCATCAGTTGCTCTTCAAAACCCAGCTTCACCAAATTACTGAACAAGAAGCACTGCTGGTTCACTGGCTGGTACAAGTCAGTGTGAGACTGTTGACCACAGCTTGCCCGCAGCAGGCGAATGGACGCCGGTCCGCTATATGCGGTAGCAGAGTTAAACTGCCGGAACAGGATATCGAACTTCTTCCACAGCGGATGATTGTCCAACTGCGCCACTTCTATATCCGACCATGCCAGCGAACAGATATTGATAATCAGGAGATCAAAGGGCTGTGCATCCTGTGGCAACGCGGCAGGAAATGCCGTAGTGCGCGCCTTTTCTCGCGTATAAAACTGGTTCAGATAAGCGGTGAGGTTCGCGTTTGTTGGCGGTAACGTTGCCTCAGGCAACGCGGTGTCTCCGCCCGTTGGGGAAGCCGCTGCCGAGGATGTGGGCGTCGTCGAAGCCGCAGGCATCAGCGAAACAGCAGGACCGGCCAGATTGACAACGTTTAGCCACGCCAGCGCCGCCACGGTAAACACCGTAATACGAATCCACTGCGCGAAGAACAGGTAGGCCACAATAATGACCACCGCCGCACCGACCATTTGCCAATTAATGAAACGATTTAACAGCTCCAATAAATAGGTGGCGCTAAAGCCAGCAACCTGCGTCCCTTGGCTGAGAATACTGTTGAATCCCGGCAGCCAGGTATCGTGGTAAAAAAGCCCGATACCAAGCGGAATGGCAATAATATGACGCCAGCGGTGCAGCGTGGCATTGGGGATCGGGAACAGCAAAAATGCCAGAAATACCAGGTTAAGCAACGGATGAAAATTCAGGTATCCAAACCATAGCAGGGCAAATTTCAGCAAGAAATACACATTCCAGGCACCGAGCCCACGCCAGTAGCGCCACATATCCTGCTGTTTTTTCGCATCCTGTTGTTGCTTACGTGTTTTTTCGCCCATTTTATTTTTTAGTCTCTGCTGAAGTCGGCGTGGTTGAGACCGTCTTGGTTGAAGAAGGGCTGCGCATCCAGACACTGGCGGGCTTCAGGTAGCGCGGCGACAGTAGCCTGTTTTTCCAATACTGAAGCCAGTGGGGAATCACACGGTGCGCCAGATAGCCAAGTGTAAAGAAGATGATTGCGCTTAATAGCACCAGTTGTACGATATCAATCAGATTCATCATGAGGATTCTCCCGGTACACGGGTCGGTAAATCGGGAGCCAGTAAATCATGATCCCGTAAATCAATAGCAATAGGCTCACGCCGCGGCGTCTGGCTGCGAGGTGCAGATTCGGTCTGCTGCAATTGGACGTAATCATTAATCTGCTGTTCCTTCCCGGAAGTGCTGTCCTGCACCAACGATTTGATTTCCGCTAAAATCTGTAAATCTTGTGACCACACAATCCGATTGCTGAACACTTCATCCACTGGCAGACGGAAGATGGATTTCAACGCGATATCCAATTCATTCAGACGACAATTGGACAGAAATAAAAACAGCCGACCTTGCGCAATCGTAACGACATCACCAAAACGCCGCAGCGTGCACAGCGTCAGTACCTGCGCCGCGCGTACCCCCGGAACAGGGCGTAATGCCACCAGCACGCCTTTGCTGCCTTCAGGCATCAACGTACTATTAATCAACATCTGCACAGACTGCCGAAAAGTCTCAGGCGGCTGATAGCCCTTAATCTGCAACGGCCGCATGGTGGTCAGCAGAACGTCGACATCGACAGGAACATGTTTAGTAAAGCGCTGCCCTTGCACGCTTTCAATCCGCGTCAGGAAGCGAGATAGCGGTTCTGAATGGGAGACAATAAGATTGGTACCACACGCCAATAACAGGCGTTCGTCGCTGGCGCGCAGGCAGGGCTTCATTTCCCGCACGACAATCTTCAGCAATTCACCACGCTGCCGCCGCAGGCTATGAACCTGTTTGACGAGTGTATCCACCTGACTGGTTTGGCTAAGTGCAAAAACGAGGGTTGCAGCATGTGTCAGCATGCCGGTCTGAACCAAAATGGTGTTGTCGTCCATTAACTGCCAGTTTTCCGACAGCGCAGGGGCGCCTTCCATCACACTCTTTTCCATTAGGAACAGCCCATCATCATCCAGAGACGGCATGAAGGCAGGTCCTTCTTCCGTCAGCATGTGCCATCCGTCGTTATCGGATTGCAGCATTTGCACCTGATTCGCCCGCACGCCCCTTTCCGTTGCCCACCATGACACCAGATATTGTGCGCGATCCTGTTGCCATTGCAGACTGGCCAAACCGTAAAGCCCGCGGTGTTGGGAGATCAGCATATTCCTCAAGCGGGTGACGCCGCTGCTGTGACTGATGACCACCAGCGTACACTGACGCTGGTGTAGCCATGCCGCCGTGTCATCCACCCAACGCTGGAGCCTTTCCGGCGAAATATCCCGCCACAAGCTGGCAGGAGCATAAAGCACTAACAGGCGATGTTTCGGACGTAATGCACGCATCACGTCGTCGGTTAGACTCAGCAATGCAGCTTTATTTTCAGGTAGTATGTAGCAAGATAATTGTTTTGATTTAGTCGTCTTTGTTTCGTCAGTAGATAACGCCGTCAACAGCGCATCAGATCGTTCTCCACAGCCGATTAACGCCAGTTTCGCATCATTATTTTGGCTGTGCATAACCTGCCGACAAAATAATGCGGCATCAACCTGTCGGTCAATATTAACCCAATAAAATCCCGCCAGTTGGAGCGTAGCCAGTTCATCCCAAAGGTGACGGATACCTAATGAAAAGTTCTGTTTCATAGATTGATTTCTTTTCCGTTAATGGCGGAGGGCTGCCAATCAAAATAAACTCTAGCAGCCCCCAGAGGGATCACAACTGTCCGTTATGAATTATTCCTATCCTCTGATAAATCATCTCCATGACTATTTTTCCCGCTGCACATTGCAATCGTGAATTCGTTGCTATAGTTAATTGGCACACCTGATTACATTATTAAAGACAGCAGAGGCGTGAACTTTCGTCGGCCTGACTATTCGTTATGGGTGCAATAAAAGAACCACTCTATCTACCACGCAGATGTTTCCTTTTATCGCGATCAAGATAGTGGATAGCCTATTTCAGAGGCATGGAATGAATAACGAACCGACTCGTATAGATACCTGCGCACGCGCCAATTTAACCGAAAACGCAAGAGCCGATGACGATCTCCGGGTCCTCAGTCAGGCTTTTTCTTTGCCTGAAATAAGCTATATCGATATTTCCCGTCAGGCGCGTCTGAGCCAAATGATGGCTCGCTGGCCGCTGCTGGATGAATTAAAAGAACCGGCTGGGAGCAACTGACAATGCCCGTTATTGCATTGCAAGGAATCCGCGGAGGCGTAGGCACCACCTCGATAACCGCCGCACTGGGATGGGCCTTCCAACGGCTAGGCGAATCCGCACTGGTGATTGATTTCTCACCGGACAATTTGCTACGCATTAACTTTAATATGCCGTTTGAGCAGCGTCGCGGCTGGGCGCGGGCGGAGGCCGACGGTGCACCGTGGCAAACCGGTGCCATGCAGTATCTCCCCGGCCTGGATTTTCTGCCGTTTGGTCGCCTGAACATGCAGGAAGTCGCCACGCTTCAACAGCATTACCACCAGCACGCCGCGATCTGGCAAAACAATCTGGCTCAGCTCAACGCGGCGGGTCGTCATCGCTGGATACTGATCGACGTGCCAGCCGACAATAGCCCGCTCACGCGACAGGCCTTAGCCACCGCAAACACCGTTTTCCAGGTGGTGGTAGCCGATGCCAACTGCCATTCACGCTTACATCAGCAGGCGTTACCGCGTCAGTGTCATTTTCTGGTCAATCAATTTTCTACCCTCAGTACACTCCAGCAGGATTTACACCAGCTCTGGCTGCACACGCTGTCACACCTGCTACCGCTGGTGGTACACCGTGACGAAGCCTTGTCAGAATCACTGATGCTAAAACAACCGCTGGGCGAATGCCGCCCGGACAGCGTGGCGGCGGAAGAGATCATGACGCTGGCAAACTGGTGCCTGATTCACGTGAAGGAAAGCGGCGTATGAGCGGCATCCTGCGCGTATTCCTCGTTCCGCCCGCCAGACAGGCGATACAGCAGCGCTATCGCGGCTATCGTCAGCAGGGAGCTTCCGCCTTTGCTGCCTTTCTCGCCACGCTGTTTGCAATACTCGGCTGGATCTTCCTGCGGCTAGAGTCTGACAGTTGGCAACAAATTCGCGTACAGCGAACCTATTGGTTCCCGCACATTTCACCTCAGCGCCCGCGTCCAGCCGATGTGCTTCGCTATCTGACACAGGGCATTTGGCTGTTGACCATCAAAAACGGCCAGTTGCCGACATCACAGCGCAATGTCTTCTCCGCGCTACCGCGCTGGCGGCAACGCTACATGAACGCGCAGCAAAAGCTGTTTACCCGCTTTAGCCACGCCCATACTGACGATCGTGAAGACCATGAGTCAGGCTCCGCCAAGACGAGCCGCGTACAAAGGCTGGTGACGGTAGTGCTGAGCCTGATGTGCGCAGCGTTGGCGCTGCTGTGCATCACGCAGCCGTTTGATTTGCTATCGCAGTTTATTTTTATGGCGCTGCTGTGGGGCATCGCCATGCTCGTTCGCAACATGCCAGGGCGCATGCCGACGCTCATGATGATCGCACTCTCTTTCACGGTGTCGTGTCGTTACCTGTGGTGGCGCTATACCGAAACCCTGAACTGGGACGACCCCGTCAGCCTGGTATGCGGCCTGTTGCTGCTCGCCGCAGAAACCTACGCCTGGGTCGTATTGGTTCTGGGTTATTTTCAGACGATCTGGCCGCTGAACCGTCATCCCGTTTCGCTGCCGGAAGACAGCAATACGTGGCCGACCGTCGACCTGATGATCCCGACCTACAATGAACCCTTGAGCGTGGTGAAACCGACGGTGTATGCCGCACTCGGTATCGACTGGCCTAAAGATAAGCTCAATATTTATATTCTGGATGACGGCGGCCGCGCCGAATTTAACGCCTTCGCAGAAGAAGTCGGCGTTCATTACATCGCCCGCACCACGCACGAACATGCCAAAGCCGGTAACATCAACAATGCCCTAAAGCAGGCGAAAGGCGAGTTCGTCGCCATTTTCGACTGCGACCACGTCCCTACCCGCTCCTTTTTGCAGTTAACCATGGGGTGGTTTTTCAAAGACAAAAAGCTGGCGATGTTACAAACACCGCACCATTTCTTCTCGCCCGATCCGTTCGAGCGTAATCTGGGACGCTTCCGCCGCACGCCCAATGAAGGTACGCTGTTCTACGGGCTGGTTCAGGACGGTAACGACATGTGGGACGCCACGTTCTTCTGCGGCTCCTGCGCCATCCTGCGGCGTAAACCGCTGGATGAGATCGGTGGCATTGCGGTCGAAACGGTAACAGAAGATGCTCACACCTCACTGCGCCTGCATCGCCGTGGCTACAGCTCGGCCTATATCCGCATTCCACAGGCGGCGGGGCTGGCGACCGAAAGCCTCTCGGCTCACATCGGTCAACGTATTCGCTGGGCGCGCGGGATGGTGCAAATCTTCCGGTTGGATAACCCGCTATTCGGCAAAGGGCTGAAGCTCGGACAGCGGCTATGCTATGCCAACGCCATGATGCACTTTCTGTCCGGTATTCCCCGACTGATCTTCCTGACCGCGCCGCTGGCGTTTCTGCTGATGCACGCTTACATCATTTTCGCCCCGGCGTTAGCCATCGCACTCTACGTGCTGCCACACATGGTGCACGCCAGCCTGACCAACTCGCGTATTCAGGGTCGCTATCGCCACTCGTTCTGGAGCGAGATCTATGAAACCGTGCTGGCGTGGTACATCGCTCGTCCCACTACCGTAGCCTTGTTTAACCCACACAAGGGGAAATTCAACGTCACGGCCAAGGGTGGGCTGGTTGAAGAGCAGCATGTCGATTGGGTGATCACGCGGCCTTATCTGGTACTGGTGCTGTTGAATATTGCTGGCGTGCTGTATGGCATCTGGCGCCTGGTTTATGGATCGTCTGAAGAGATGATGACCGTGCTCATTAGCCTGCTCTGGGTCATGTATAACATGACCATTTTAGGCGGTGCTGTCGCGGTGGCAGTGGAGGCCAAGCAGGTACGTCAGGCACACCGGGTGGAGATGTCGATGTCCGCCGCACTCTTGCGCTCTGATGGTCATCTGTTCCCCTGCGTCCTACGTGACTACTCTGATGGCGGTGTCGGCGTTGAAGCCCGTGAATCAGGCATTCTTCAGGTCGGGGACAACGTCTCGCTGTTGCTAAAACGCGGTCAGCAAGAGTACGCCTTCCCATTCAGCGTCACTCGCGCATTCGACAACAAGATTGGCCTGCGCATGACCAACCTGACCATTCGCCAGCATATCGATTTCATTCAATGTACCTTTGCCCGTGCCGATACATGGGCGCTCTGGCAAGACAGCTTCCCGCAGGATAAACCGGTCGAAAGTCTGATTGATGTACTGGCTCTTGGCTTTCGCGGTTACTTGCGTCTGGCAGATTACGCGCCGCCAGTGATACGCAATATCATCCTGGCCTTCCTCAACATCGTGGCCTGGGTAGTGTCATTTATCCCACGCTATGTAGGAAGGCGCACCGTAACCGACCCGCCGGGCGCTGCGCTGGCGGAAAAAGTCGTACATCAGGGCAATATGCCGCCTGCCCATGAAATCCGATTTGCACAAGAGAACCTGTTTACAGAAAAGACAGTGGCTTGATTGCCATTCACAGGCCGTGACCAACGGTCTTTCTCCCGACAACGAGAAAGACCCTTAACATTGATGATGACACGATGACGAAAAAAATAATCTGGTTAACCGCATTGGCTTTAGGCGTCAGCTCATTATCTCAGGCTGTCACCGCACCGCAGGCACCCCCCCCGGCTGCGGGAGGCTCCGCCCAGCCGCCCGTCAATGCTGCCACAGCAACGCCAGCGACGGCCAATGCCGCGATGGATATGTCTACAACAAGCACACCGACGACCCCACTGGTGCCGCCGTCGGCCAACGCCGCTGTGCGCAATATGGTGCTGCCGTTTGCGCAAATCGCGCCTGCACCAGGTACGTTCGCGCTACGCGGTATCAATCCCGACGGACAGATTGAATTCGGCGTTCGCAGCGATGAAGTCGTGACACAAGCCTCGCTCGATCTCGAGTTTACGCCGTCGCCCGCGCTGATCCCTACCGAATCTCATATCAAGGTTTACCTGAATAATGAGTTGATGGGCGTCACCGCAATTAGCAAGGAGCAGATGGGTAAGTCCAACCGCGTGCGTATTCCTCTCGATCCGCGCTACATCACGGACTTCAACCGCCTGCAACTGGTGTTCGTCGGCCATTATCAAAACATCTGTGAAAACCCAGCCAGTACCAGCCTGTGGTTAGATATCAGCAAAGCCAGCGCGCTCAATCTGCAATTCCAGAAGCTGACGCTGAAGGACGACCTGTCGCCGTTCCCCGCACCGTTTTTTGACAGCCGCGATACCCGTCCGCTGACATTGCCCATCGTCTTTGCTGGCCAACCAGATCTGGTGCAACAGCGTGCTGCCGCCATGCTCACTTCCTGGTTTGGCAGCAAAGCACAGTGGCGCGGACAGTCCTTCCCTGCTCTTTTCAACCAGTTGCCCGATCGCCACGGCATTGTTTTCGCTACCAACGACAAGCGCCCTGATTTCCTGCGCGATGCCCCTGCCGTGAACGGCCCAACGGTGTCTATCATCAGCCACCCTGACGATCCTCACGTTAAGCTGTTGTTGGTGCAGGGTCGTGATGATAATGAATTGATCACTGCCGTGCAGGGCATTGCACAAGGGAACACGCTGTTCCGTGGGCAAAGCGTTACCATCGATAAGGTCGAACAGCTCGCCCCACGCCAGCCGTATGATGCGCCAAACTGGGTACGCACCGACCGCCCGATGACCTTCGCCGAACTTCAGCAATATAACGAGCAACTGCAAACCGACGGTATCGTGCCTCGGCCGATTTCGCTGACGATGAACCTGCCGCCTGACCTGTTTCTTATCCGCAGTCAGGGCATCGATATGCGCCTGAAATATCGCTACACCGCACCGCAGGTTCAGGACGGTTCACGTCTGAGCATCAATCTAAACAACCAGTTTGTACAAGCTTTCTCGCTGGCAGCGGAACACGACCAGAATTCACTGTTGATGCGCTTGCCACTCACACAGGGATTATGGGATTCCAACAAAAGCCTGACTATCCCTGCGTTGAAACTGGGCACCGTCAACCAGCTGCGCTTTGATTTCAATTACACCACGCTGCTCTCCAGCGGCGCGGCTGACCGCTGTGAAACCTATACACCCGTCGTGAATCACGCCGTCATCGATAGCAATTCAACCATTAACTTCTCTGGCTATCGCCACTTTATGGCCATGCCGGATCTGCGTGCCTTTGCCAATGCGGGCTACCCGTTCAGCCGACTGGCTGACCTGTCACAAACGCTGGTACTGGTGAACAAACAGCCGCAACCCGCTCAGGTCAGCGCGATGCTGAACGCTATCGGTAACATTGGGGCGCAAACGGGCTACCCGGCGTTGGCGGTGCAGCTCAGCGATGACTGGACACAGGTCGACAAGCAGGACCGCGATATTTTGATGATCGGCGCGATCCCGCCTGAACTGCATGACGACGGCAAGATCAACTTATTAGTTGAACAAACACAAAGCTGGATTAAGCAACCGATACGCCAGACCGCTATCCCAGACACCGGCTCGCCCGACTCTGATGCGAAACCAGACAGTAAAACCACCGTCAGCGGCGCTGGCGCTATGTCGGCGATTATTGGCTTTCAATCTCCGTATCACGATCAACGCAGCGTTGTCGCGCTACTGGCCGATAGTCCACAAGGCTATACGCTACTTAACAACACGCTGATCGACAGCGAGAAAAGAGCGTCGCTGTTCGGTTCCGTTTCCGTCATTCGCGAATCAGGCATCAATAATCTGCGTGTCGGAGACGTTTATTACGTCGGCCATCTGCCATGGTGGGAACGTATCTGGAACGTATTGGCACAACATCCCATCTGGCTCGCGGTCATCTCGACGCTCACCGTGATTATTGTTGCCTGGCTGCTGTGGCGTGGCCTGAAATTCTTCAGCCGCCGCCGTCTGTCACCCGATGAAAGGGATTAACGCACCATGCTACGCGTGTTGCGCTACCTGATCCCAATGCTGTTGTGGCTATGGGCTTCCCTCGCCACAGCGGCCGTCTGTGACTGGCCCGCCTGGGAACAGTACAAACAGTATTACATCAGCGAGCAAGGGCGGGTGATTGATACCTCCGCCCCCAATAAAATCACCACGTCTGAAGGGCAAAGTTACGCCATGTTCTTTGCCCTGGTCGCCAACGATCGGGACATGTTTGCTCGGCTGCTGCAATGGACGGAAAACAACCTATCCGCAGGCGATTTAAGTGCCAACCTGCCCGCCTGGCTGTGGGGAGAAAAAGATAAACAGTGGACGGTACTGGATCCTAACTCCGCGTCCGACGCCGATCTGTGGATCGCCTATAACCTGCTTGAAGCGGGTCGCCTGTGGCAAGATGCGCGCTACAACGCGCTGGGCACCGCATTACTTAAACGTATTGCCAAGGAAGAGGTCGTGACGATCCCGGGGCTGGGCATGATGCTATTGCCTGGCAAAGTAGGCTTCGCAGAAAAAGAAAGCTGGCGCGTAAATCCCAGCTATCTGCCGCCGCAGTTGCTGGCACGTTTTGCCCCGCTGGGTAAAACGTGGAAGAACTTACAGCGCACCACGCAGCGCCTGCTGCTAGAAACCGCGCCGAAAGGGTTCTCACCTGATTGGGTCATCTGGCAAAAAGGCAAAGGCTGGCAGCCCGATACCACCAAACCCAATATCGGCAGCTATGACGCCATTCGCGTCTATCTGTGGGCGGGGATGATGGCCGATAGCAGCAGAGGAAAAGCCGACTTGATCAAACAGTTCCAGCCCATGATTCAACAGACGATCCGACAAGGGCTGCCACCGGAAAAAACGGACACCCTGACAGGGGCTGTGACTGGGCAGGGATCGGTCGGGTTTTCCGCTTCACTGCTTCCGATGCTGTCCCGCCAGCCGGATGCGCTAACCGCCCAGCGACAGCGGCTTGCCGCTAATCCACCGGGCGACGATGCCTATTTCTCTGCTTCTCTGACGCTCTTTGGTCAGGGATGGGATGAGAAACGCTACCGCTTCACGTCACAAGGCCAACTTTTACCGTCCCGAGGCAGCCAATGCACAACAACCCCTTAAACTGGCTGCGCCTCCTCTGGTTATTGTTGATTATGGCACCGCAGACCTACGGCGCAGAAACCGTATCACCAGAGCAGTTCCTGATGGAGCAGGTGCGTTTGGGAGAAGCCAGCAATAAAGACGATCTCGTGCGCCAGTCGCTCTATCGACTGGAACTGATCGACCCGGATAATCCCGCTGTTATCGCCGCCAGATTACGGCTCGTATTGCGTCAAGGCGATCAGGTTCAGGCTCGCCAACAGTTGGAAAAATTGAAGGCGGTGGCACCCGACTCCGCACTCTACCGCCAGTCAGCAATAACACTGTCGCTGACGCAAGAAGAGCCGCGTAAACAATTGCAGCAGGCGCGCTTGTTATCCACCGCCGGGCGCTATGCGGAAGCCAAAGTGCAGTACGACGCACTCTTTCACGGCGATCCACCCACGCTCGATCTTGCCGTGGAGTATTGGCGGCTGGTTTCACGTTTGCCAAACCAGCAAGCTCTCGCCATTAAGCAACTGGAAACGTTGGATCAGGTCTACCCTAATAATGTGCCGTTACGCATGGCGCTGGCGCGTTTGTTGTTTAGCCAGAATCGTAACGAACAAGCCTATCCCCTACTGAAGCAGCTTTCTAACGATCCCGTCGGACGTGGACAGGCGGCTTCGCTGTGGCTGGAAATTATTGGCCGGATGCTGGTCACGCCACAAAGTGTGGCTGAATTTAACCGTTTTCTGACCGTGTTTAATGAAGGTGAGCAGGCAGAAACCGCACGTAAAGAGCTCAACCGCCAGCAGGGAATGATGGCCGATCCCACCTATCAGGCGCGTCTTCGCGGTCTGGCACAGGTTGAAAGCGGCGGCGGCAATAGCGCCACGCTTAACGAGTTAAATAAAGCGCTGGTCGCCACACCAAAGGATCCTGATCTGATCGGGGCAATTGGTTTGGTTTACCTGCGTGCAGGCGATCGGGTAAAAGCACTGACGCAGTTCCAGAAAGCATTACAGGCGGACGTGAACCGCCTGAACAGCGGCAAATGGGAAGGGCTCATCCAAAGCACACAGTATTGGATCACCATCGCGGAAGGCGACAATGCGCTGAAGGCCAACAATCTAGCGCTGGCGCGGCAGAAATATCAGCAGGCCCGCCAGATGGACAGCACCAACGCCTATGCGCTGATTGGTCTGGGCGACGTAGCCGTTGCCAGCCAAAACGATACCGCCGCACAACAACTCTATCAGCAGGCTTTACAGCTCGAGCCCAACAACGATACTGTCCTACGCGATCTGGTTGGTACTTATCAACGGCAGTCGCCGGAAAAAGCGCTCGCTTACCTCAACAGCCTGCCGCGCAGCCAGCAGAATACCATGCGGGAAACACTTGCGGCACTGCAACTCGACACCTTGAAACAGCAGGCGGATCAGTTAGTGGAACAGCAGCAATGGGCGCAGGCGGAGGAGAAATACCGTCAGGCGAACCAGCAAGACCCAAATGACGTCTGGCTGGCCTATCACTATGCTCAGGTACTGCGTCAGCAAGGGAAAACGCAGCAGGCGGACAGCGTGGTACAACGTGCGACTGCTGTGCCACCCGCCAGTGCGGAGAAGAACTACGTTTACTCGCTTTACCTGTCGTCGACCAATCGTGATGAGCAAGCACTCGCTCACCTGAACACGCTACCTACTGCGCAATGGAGCGATGACATGCGCGATTTATCCCAGCGTCTGACAATGCAGACCCGGCTTGCGAAAGCGGAAGTGATGCGCGATTCAGGTAACGAACCCGCTGCCATTGCATTCCTGCGTCAGCAACCGACAGACACCCGTATCGATCTGCTGTTGGCAGACTGGGCGCTGGCACGGGGTGAATACGCGACGGCGCTGACGGAATATCAACGTATCCGCACACGAGAACCACAGAACCCTGACGCACAACTGGGCGAGATCGATGCGTTTATCGCACAGAGTCGGCAAGATGAGGCGCGCCAACGTCTGAACCAACGCCCAGTGCAGGCGATGGATACCCTCAACGGCCAGCGGCGCGTCGCCAATGCCTGGCAAGCGGTAGGGAATCCACAAAAATCGGCCGCGCTTTTCCATCAGCTAAAAATCGACGCCCAGAAAGAACCGATCGGCCAGAGCAAAGCATTGGTCTACCGCGATGCAGCACGGGTTGAACAACAGCAGTCTCAACCGGAGCAGGCAAAGCAGGACTATAAACAGGCCATGGTCGCCAGTGGCATTACCTCCGCGCTGCCACAAAGCAACGACGACTACACTCGACTGACGCGTAATAACCGCAGCGACGACTGGCTGCAACGCAGCATCCGCGCCGATGCCGCAGACCTGTATCGCAAACAGGATATTACCGTCACTCTCGATCATGATTACTCACGTTCGAGCGGCACCGGGGGAATTTCCGACCTGAGCGCCCACAACACCCTGTTGCAGCTAGATATGCCACTGTACGACGGTAGTGCCTTCTTCCGTACCGACACGGTGCAGATGAACGCCGGTTCCTTCTCTACGGACAGCAACGGCGTTTACCGGGAAACCTTCGGCACCTGCGCCACGCGGGACTGTTTCGACGGAAAATCACAGAAAGCCACCGGCACCAGCGTCGCCGCAGGCTGGAAAAACGACCGTTGGTCAGCGGATATCGGCACCACGCCGCTCGGCTTTGACGTGGTCGATGTCGTCGGCGGTGCCAGCTACAGCGGCGACTGGCGGCAAATCGGCTGGACGGCGACCGCCTCACGCCGCCCGATTTCCAGCTCATTATTGGCATTCGGCGGCACCAAAGATCCGGGCACTGGCATCACCTGGGGCGGCGTGCGCGCCACAGGCGTCAGCCTCGGGCTGAGCTACGATCGCGGCGAAGCACACGGCGTCTGGAGCGATTTCAGCGTCCATCAGATTTCCGGTAAAAACGTGGCCGATAACGATCGCGCTCGTGCGATGGCGGGCTACTACTACAAACTGATTAACGAAGATAACCAACGCGTCACGGTCGGCCTGAACAGCATGTGGTGGCGCCACCAGAAAGACTTGAGTGGCTACTCGCTCGGTCAGGGCGGCTACTACAGTCCACAGCAATACTTCTCGCTGGGCGTACCGGTGAACTATCGGCAACGGACGGAAAACTGGTCGTGGGAACTCGGCGGATCGCTGTCATGGTCACGTTCCTCCACCAAAAACCAGCGCCGCTACCCGTTGGTCGGCCTGCTTGGCAACGCCGCGCTCACCGACAGAAACACCGTCGAACAAGGCAGCAGCAGTTCCGGCTTCGGCTATACGGCGCGCGCCCTCATCGAACGCCGCCTCAGCTCACACTGGACGCTGGGTGTCGGTATCGACATTCAGCAAGCAAAGGACTACACCCCAAGCCACGGCCTCCTCTACCTGCGCTACTCCGCCTCTGGCTGGCAAGGCGATCTCGACAGCCCACCGCAGCCGCTTACGCCTTACGCGGACTTTAAGTAGCTGACATCTATCCAGTCCCCCATTACGGTGGGGCTGGATAAGTAATCTCTTTCTTCCCTGAAGAATAACATCAAAAAAACATATTAATGATAAAGTGCCTGATTTAAAATCAGGCACTAAACCAATAGAGCAGCAATCTTATTTATGAAAATAATCAATAAAAACGAAATCTACGTCAAAATGCTTATTCTCGCTATCCCTTATATTAGAAGCATACAGTCACATAAGAGAAGAACCGATCGTTCATGCTATCATGAGGCGGAACTTGTCCATAACTTAGCTTATACTATTTTGACGCCAGATTTTGAAGATCACGATCTCTACTTTCTTAATCATCAAGCAAGATACTACATAGAGAACTGTAGCGACGAAATCTCACCGAATTATAACGGGCATAAAACACTTATCATCTCACTTTTTGACATTGTACCAGAAAATATGAAACACAAACTAGCATGGGACATCTCCGAATAAAGCCCATATGCCTTAGGATAAAATTTAAAAAATAGGTTCGTCATTGGGGAATAACACGAGTATGATTTGCACTCTTGCCAAGTGCTCTCGGCAATAAATACACACATCAATGGAGTGAAATTCGATGTCTTTTTTCATGCAGTTACGTACATTTTTCCTTTTCATCATCACCCTCCTCGCGTTTCCTGTCTTCGCGCAATCCTCCTCTGGGCTAACATGCGGAATTTATACCAATGACAGTGGTGTTAAAGCTTATGTAATAAGCTCAGAAATATTACAAAAGAAATATAAAAATGAATATATTACATCACATTACACTCTGGACAGTGGCAAAGTTAATATAATCTCAATTGACACCCTAAACCCACCAGAAATATATGAGTTAATCGAAGAAAAGGAAGTTAAAGATTTTAATGAAGAATACACACTAACAGAAAGCCAGAGTTGTAAAGAGAATATTGGGATACCGAAAAGCGAAATAGGAAAAAAATGTTGGGACGATATGGAAGCTTGTTCCTGGTTAATCGCGGAAAGTGATGTAAAAACACTGAAGCAATTATGCCAAGACAACTTCTATTTGGCCTGTCAATTTTGGGATAATCGCGTTTTCTTCAAAAATAGCATAAGTAAAATGTCAGAAAATACAGGGAATAGAGATATACCACAGCCATCAGATCCAGAATGGATCGAGACGCTTACTGAGTCATGTCGGTCGGGGCTGTCAGAAAAGATGTGTACTGAGGCAGCCAGATCATTGTGGAATAGTGGACAATATCTTGCCGCGCGAGACGCATTACAACTGGCTTGCAATACGCGTATATGGGATAACTCAGTGTGTCAACAAGCAGATGATTTACGTTCACTCACAGAGAATGATATTTCCTCATCAGTATCCGGTTTACCAGTAGGGCATTATGCAACACGCGGTGGTGACGTTGATTTTATTATCACCAAAAATGGCACGGTAATAATAAAAGGAAGCCCATCGGTGAAGGCGCATATCGATAATGGCCTGATTCGTATCCCTCGCGATCTGCAAGAAGAAGCTATCGACCGCAGAAGTGATTTCCTTTTCCGTCGTGCGGGGGAAAACAAACTGATCAGCCTTGATATTTGAAATACGTTCAAAGTCTACGAATTGCAGGACTGAGCGGCATCATCGTAGAGCCTTTTTCGACTATCTTAATCATTCAGATCTGAACGTCAGGGCAAGCAAATCACTTCCCCTGACATTCGTTCAAATCAATACCCTATCGCTGCACCAGCCGGGCGGCGGATATCATTGGCACCGTACAGGTAACCTTCCCGTACTTTGCCGGATACCGCCGAGTCATTACCCGAATCCGCTGGTGTCACGCCCGCCGCACCCGGTAAGCCGACCAGAATCAGCTCCGCTGCACCCCAAGGCGTTTGTTCCACCATCTTGTAGCCGCGCTGCTTCAGCAGGTTCAGCGTATCGGCAGATAGCCCGCGCTGTTCGTAATACACCTCATCCGGCAACCACTGGTGATGGAGGCGCGGTGCGTCCACCGCTTCCTGCGGCGCCATGCCGTGGTCGATGATATTCAGCGCCGTTTGCAGCGTGATGGTGATTATGCGCGAACCACCGGGCGAACCGAGCACCATAAAGACTTTGCCGTCTTTCGTCACCAATGACGGGCTCATGGACGAAAGTGGGCGCTTACCGGGGGCGATCGAATTACGTTCCCCTTGCACTAATCCGTACAGATTTTTCTCGCCCACTTTAACGGTAAAGTCATCCATTTCGTTATTGAGGAAGAAACCCGTACCCGATGCAATCACCACCGACCCAAAACGCCCGTTCACGGTATAGGTCGTGGATACGGCATTGCCCTGGTTATCCACAATCGAATAGTGCGTGGTTTCCGGTCTTTCATGTGGACCGATCCCCGGCTGAACGTTTTTGGACGGCGTCGCGTTCTCCGGTTCGATTTGTTTACGAATTTCAGCGGCGTAATCCTTACTCAACAGGCGTGCGACAGGGTTACTGACAAACGCCGGATCACCAAGGTACGTGTTGCGATCCATGTAAGCGTGGCGCATCGCTTCCGTCAGCACATGAATGGTGGCTGCCGAGTTAAAGCCCGTCGATTTAATGTCGTAACCTTCGACAATATTGAGAATTTCACACATCGTGACGCCACCAGAGCTGGGCGGTGGCGAAGAGACAAACTGATAGCCGCGATAATTACAGATTACCGGTGCCGTTTCGGTAATGCGGTAATCGGCAAAATCAGCCGCCGTCAGGATGCCACCGCCCTGCTTCGCCGCCTTCTCCACCGCCTGCGGGATCGCCCCCTTGTAGAAGGCATCCGGCCCGCTAGCGGCAATCGCCGCTAGCGTATTCGCCAGATCGGTTTGCACCAGTTTGTCACCCGGTTGCAACGGGCTGCCGTCAGGGCGTAGGAAAATGCGGGCTGCCTCAGGGTCGGCCTTGAAACGTTGGATGGTGGTATCCAGAATATCGGTATCCGCACGCGTGAGTTCAAAGCCTGCACGCGCCAGTTTAATCGCCGGTGCCATTACTTGTTCGCGCGTCAATTTGCCGTATTTTTGCAGCGCAGTATCCAGCCCCAGCACCGTTCCCGGTACGCCCGCGGCCAGATAACCGTACAGGCTCGCATCCTTTTTCACGCTCCCATCCGCGTTTAAATACATGTTGGCGCTGGCCGCCGCGGGTGCCGTTTCACGGAAATTGATAAAGGTATCTTTCCCATCGGCCAGATGCAGCGTCATAAATCCACCACCGCCGATATTGCCACAGCAGGGGTTCACCACCGCCTGCGCATAGCCCACGGCCACGGCGGCATCAATCGCATTGCCGCCCATTTTCATGATATCGACGCCAATCTGCGAAGCCAGATACTGCGAGCTGACCACCATGCCGTTTTTCGCTTCCACCGCAGGAGCCGATGCCGCCTGCACGGTTCCCGTCACCAGCAGCGCCACCGTGCTCATCGACAGCAGCCATTTTCCTGACGCCCTGCATCCCAATACCGTGTTTGTTATTCTCATGAAGACTCCTTTACCCCGTTGATATTACTCACCGTATTTTATGACTAACCCTTTCGGCAAGGTTTTGCAAAGTCCGCGCCAACAAACGGCAGCGGCTGAACAGACTCGCTAACGGCAGTAAAAAGCGTAGGAAAGGCATGAGAAATTGCGAGCATGTCGTGCCACCTTTGCGACCCGGCACAATCTATACGCACCGTCAGAAGGCAACGTGACAAAAACCGCCCCGCAAAAGAAAGGAACAAATAAGGATGCAGGGCGGCGGAGAACTAATCCTTACGGGGATCGCTAATCGGCTGACGAACAAGGAAAACGTAGGCCAGCGCACCCAATACCGTCACACAACCACAGATGATCAGCGCCAGACGGAAGGAATTCGTCGTGTCGACAATAAAACCCGTCACGATCGGGGCAAATGAGGCACAGATGAAACTGGCAAAGTTTTGGATACTGCCGACCGATGCCGTCATACGCGATGCAACAGCAACATGGATCAGCCCCCAGCACGATGTTCCCGCAAAGTGGATGCAGAACAGCGCCATACTAATCAGTGACACCGCTTCGATTGAGGTGGTCGCCTGTGGCACCACAAAAGTAAAAGCCGCAGAACACAACATACCAGCAATGATGCAGATTTTACGGCTCTTGATCGGCTCCATTCCTTTTTTCACTAACCAATCCGTGACATAGCCGTTCACCAGCATTCCGGCGGCACCAAACAGGAAAGGGATCGCCGCCATCAGACCCGTGCTTTTTAAATCCAGATTATAAGCCGTTTGCAGATAGCCGGGCAGCCAGGCCAAATATAACCACGCGGTATAGTTGATGCCGCTAAAACCCAGCATCATGCCCCACATCGTTCGGTTACGAAACAGACTGCGCCATTCAATAAAACTCAACGGATCGCGGCGAGCGTTCACACTGCCCGCGTTCAGGTAATTTTGCTCATCCGCGGTGAGTTCAATCTGCTCACGGTTGCGATACAACATATACCAGCCGATAGCGAGGAAAATGCCGAATAGGCCGATGGTAATGAACATGCCGCGCCAGCCCATGACTAACATCATCGCCGCCAGAATGGGTGGACTTATCGCAACACCAATGGTTGAAGCCGCATTAAAGAATCCCATCGGACGGCCACGTTCTTTGATGTTAAACCAGTCGTTGATCACCTTCACGCCGCATGGGTTCATCGGTGCTTCGCCAATTCCCATACCAATACGAACCAGTACGAACTGAGTGAAACTGTGTACCATGCCAGACAGCGCCTGAAACAGTGACCAGAAAAACATCCCAAGGCCCAGCATAATGCGCGGGCCTTTACGATCCAGCAACGGCCCACAAGGGAGCTGTGCAATCCCATAGGCAAGAGAGAAAACGGAAAGTAATGCCCCGATTTCTGTCGCACTTAGCCCCAATTCCTGACGAATCGTTAAGTTAGCCACCGACAGAGAACTTCGGTCGAGGTAATTAATCACCGCAGCAAAAAATAACAGAATCATTGCGGTAGTTTGAATACGTTTAATTCGACTACTGCGCTGAATTATTCCCTCTGGCGGTGCTGAAGAACGGGTATCAAACGAAGAACGCGGGTCTAGCGTTATATTATTCTTTTCCACGTCTGGCTCCTGGATATTATAATTTTATCTTTCCTCAACGCAGGGTTAAGGAAAGTGTTTTTAAACGGAAAGCAATGAAATATGTCATCACTACTCACGAATTTTTATTAATACAGTCGACTTGTCGTGAGCATAGATAAGAGATATTTCTCAGGCGTTTTTATTTTGATAAAACCGTGCTCTTGATAATGATTTATGGTTTTTAATCGGTTTTTAATCGTCAGCCCGCGCTGTTTGATTAATTGAGCGAATCATCGATTGTTTAGCTGAATTCAAATGGTTACGCAGCGCCAGCGTGGCATCCAGATCGCTCCGGCAGATCAACGCGCTGAGGATGGTCATGTGTTCGTCAATCGCGATGATATTGCGCTGTTTGAGATCGCTTTCATCCCACTGGTAGTGGAAATGGAATATTACAGAGATAATTTCAAGAGACTGATCAAAAAAGACATTTTCAGCAGCAGAGAGTAAAAGCGCATGAAAGCTTCGGTCGAGCTGTGAGAACATGCGAAAGCTGTTACCAATGCTGTCACGTAACATACGGTGGCGTTCCAGTAAGGTTCTGGCCTGTAGCCAACGGGGGTCGTCGTCCGGCAAATTGAGGAAATGTTGCAGAGCATGCGTCTCCAGCATTTCCCGCAATTCAAAGAGCTGTTCCGCATAGGCCTGATCGAACTCTTTCATGCTCCACTGCCCACGTTTTTCGTTCTGAATCAGGTTGTAGCGCCCAAATTTTAACAGATACTCGCGTACTACCACCGGGCTGACACCCGCGTCGCGCGCGAGTTGTAGCTCGGAGAAGACCTCACCGACACGGAGCTGACGCTGGTTGATCATGGTGAAAAATGCCTGCTCGAAAATGCGGTTTTGCTCATCCATCGGCGCGGTAATGCAGGTGAATCCATCGTCGTGGTCAGGTTTTCGGGCAATCACATAATCGCTGCCAACCTGCGTAAGCACACCGCAGTCACGCAGGTGAACCAGAATATGACGCACCGTTGTACGGCTGATGTTATACATCTCCGCCAGCGCATTTTGCGACGGTAGAGGCGACGGAATATGGCCACGGGCCATATCATCGATAATCTGATTAATGACATTGTGACGTAAATTTTGTGAACGGCTCATGAGAGATCTCCTTTTTTGCACACATTAAAAACCGATTTAAAACATTTTTATGAGTCCGTATTCACAATTTACAGATCCTATCTCTCATCAATATTTTTTTTCATCAATATCTGAAAAAACAAAAAACAGGAGAGAATAATCATGCCAACAATGAATACATTAATTTGCCAGGAACCAAAAAAACTTGTCTGGAAAAAACGTGAAATACCTATTCCGGGGGAGAGTGAAACATTAATTAAAATTAAGTCTGTAGGTATTTGTGGAACAGATATTCATGCCTGGGGTGGGAACCAACCCTTTTTTAGCTACCCACGCGTATTAGGTCACGAAATATGTGGTGAGGTTGTTGATACAGGCAAAAACGTACATCAATTTAAAAAAGGCCAGCAGGTTGCCGTCATTCCCTACGTCGCCTGTCAGCAATGTCCCGCCTGCAAGAGCGGCCGAACCAACTGCTGCGAGAAAATTTCCGTCATTGGTGTACATCAGGATGGCGGATTCAGCGAATATCTGGCGGTTCCCGCCACAAACGTACTGCTTGCAGAAGGGATCGATCCACAAGCGGCGGCATTAATCGAGCCATACGCCATCAGTGCACATGCCGTTCGTCGAGCGAAAGTGCTACCTGGTGAACAGGTGCTGGTCGTCGGTGCCGGTCCCATTGGCCTCGGCGCAGCGGCCATCGCCAAAGCAGACGGTGCTCAAGTCGTTGTTGCGGATACCAGCGTTGCCCGCCGCAAACACGTTATTGCTAACCTGAATCTGCCAGTCGTCGATCCCTCTGCCGAGGACTTTGAGGCCCAGCTACGCGCCGAATTTGGTGGTTCATTGGCTGAAAAAGTGATTGATGCCACGGGAAACCAGCATGCGATGAACAACACCATTAACCTGATCCGCCACGGCGGCAGCATCGTGTTTGTCGGTCTATTTAAAGGTGATTTGCAGTTCTCCGACCCTGAATTTCATAAGAAAGAAACCACGATGATGGGCAGCCGTAACGCCACACCGGAGGATTTCGCCAAAGTCGGCCGTCTGATGTCTGAAGGCAAACTCACCGCAGAAATGATGCTGACACACCGTTACCCGTTTGCCACACTGGCTGACGTCTATGAAAAGGATGTCATTAACAACCGTGAGCTGATCAAAGGCGTCATCACATTCTGATGAGGGAATAATCATGAAGACATTGAATCGGAAAAACTTTCCCGGCGCATGCTATCCAACCAAAGTCATTCAGTTTGGTGAAGGCAACTTCTTGCGCGCCTTTGTGGACTGGCAGTTGGATGTGCTGAATGAGAAAACCACTCTTCAGGCGGGCGTAACGATTGTGCGCCCCATTAATACCGATTTTCCGCCGTCACTCAATACGCAAGATGGACTTTACACTACGGTCATTAGGGGGCTAAACGAACAGGGCGAGGCCGTCAGCGATGCGCGCCTGATCCGCTCGGTCAATAACGAGATTAACCCCTATCAGCATTTTGCCGATTATCTGGCATTAGCCCATAACGCCGCTATTCGCTTTGTTTTTTCAAACACCACGGAAGCGGGCATCAGCTATCACGCTGGAGACAGCCTCAACGATACGCCGCCAGTCAGTTTTCCCGCCAAGCTGACACGCCTGTTGCTGGAACGCTTTACGTATTTTAACGGTGAGAGCGATAAAGGCTGGGTCATCATCCCCTGCGAACTGATCGACTATAACGGTGAAGCGCTTAAAGCTCTGGTTCTGCGCTATGCTCAGGAATGGCAGCTCTCACCCGCGTTTATCGACTGGATTGAGACAGCAAATACCTTCTGTTCCACGCTCGTGGACAGAATCGTAACGGGATACCCGCGTGAAGAGTCGTCAGCGCTGGAAGAGAAACTGGGCTACCACGATGCCTTTCTGGATACCGCCGAACATTTTTACCTCTTTGTCATTCAAGGCCCCAACTGGCTAGCGGATGAACTGAAACTTGCAGAATGCCCGCTTAATATCCGCATTGTTGACGACATCAGACCCTATAAAGAACGTAAAGTGGCGATTCTGAATGGTGCACACACCGCTCTGGTTCCAGTTGCCTGGCTCTGCGGGCTAGATACGGTAGGTGAAGCCATGCAGGATGCCGATGTGCGTCGCTTTGTAGAAAATACGCTACATCAAGAAATCATCCCGGTGCTGGATTTACCGGCGAATGAGTTGCGTGAATTTGCCGATGCCGTCACCGGACGTTTTCAGAATCCCTATATTCGCCATCAGTTGCTCTCCATCGCACTCAATGGAATGACTAAATTCCGCACACGTATTCTGCCGCAGTTGCTGGCAGGCCACAGCGACGGGCGCTTTCCGGCACGGTTGACGTTTGCGCTGGCCGCGCTGATTGCCTTCTACCGCGGAGAACGAGCGGGCGAGACTTATCCTTTACAGGATGATGAGCAGTGGCTCACCCGTTACCGCCAGCAGTGGCCACGTGTGGGGACCGATCTCACCGTGCATGAATTGGTCAACGAGGTGCTTGCCGATACCGCGCACTGGGGGGAAGATCTCACCCAACGGCTAGGTTTAGTGGATCAGGTGACGGCCGATCTTAGCGACATTCTGGCGCAAGGGATGCGCCAGGCGTTGCAAGCGCGGGAATAATGATGATCGACAGCGCCCGCCGGGCGCTGTTTTCTCTGGCAAGAGAATACGTTCTGCTACGATTGCCGCGCAGCCCGCCATGCGCGTAGCCGCGCGCCAAACACATTCACCAGCAGACCGACCATGATCAGCAATGCGCCAACGATCTGTAATAGCGAGAGGGATTCACCAAGGAATATGGCGGCACTGACCAGCCCAACCACCGGCACCAACAGGGACAAAGGTGCCACACGCCAGGTTTCATAACGCGCCAGCAGACTTCCCCAAATTCCATAACCGATGATTGTTGCCGCAAACGCCAGATACATCAGAGATAAAATCGTCGGCAGTTGAATAGTCGTTAAACTGTGAACAATCGCGTCCTTTCCCTCAAACAGCCAGGAACTGATGAAAAACGGCACGACAGGCACTAGTGCACCCCACACCACCAACGACATGATGCGTACCTCGTTATTTTTGCTCATGATAATTTTATTAGTGATGTTACCCACAGCCCATGACAGCGCCGCCGCTAGCGTCAGCAACAGCGTAGTGGTGGTCATACCGGATGACATTTGCAGCGCTGTACGCCCTTCTGCCAGCACGACCATCCCAATCGCGGCGACCAGAATGCCGACAACGTGATTCCAGCGCAGCTTTTCCGACAGCAAGACCGCACCGACCAGCAGCGTAAAAAATGCCTGTGCCTGTAACACCAGCGAGGCAATTCCCGCAGGCATACCCAGCTTAATTGCGAGAAACAAGAAGCCAAACTGACCAAAGCTAATCGTCATGCCATAGGCAAGCAGCCATTTCAGGGGAATACGCGGGAAAGGCACAAATAAAATAGCCGGGAGCGCCACCAGCGAAAAACGTAGCCCTGCCAGTAAGAAAGGCGGCATGTCGTTCAGACCAACCTTGATCACCACGAAGTTCACGCCCCATAGCACGACAACACACAGCGCGAGCAGCGCATCTTTCAACGACATCCTCATCCCCTGATCAAATACGTAACAAATACCTTCTTCAAGGTACGCGTAAAATGAAAAAACGGATAAGAAAAGATAATTATGGCGTTATGTGATGATGACAACGCGTAACCATGACGTGAGATGGCCGACCACCACATCAGTGGTCGGCATAGATGGCGGTTACTCGACGGCAATCGGTTTTTCCGTCAACGCCGTTTTGTTGTCGCCCTGAATGGCTTTCACTTTCTGTTCCGTTTTTTGTACCGCATCCGCGCTACTCAACAAGCTGTACGTCAGCTCAAACGTGGTGCTCTGTCCGGGCTGTAACTTTTTGACTCGCCCTTGCTCACGTTCAATCGTGACCGGGTAGGCGTAGTTGGTGCCGGGTTCGATCCCTGTCACGTAGCCTTGTTTTTCCGTATCCGTATTTTTCCACAACGTCAGAAGCGGCAGTTGGTGAGTATCAAAAGCAATCGACACCCCTTTATCTCCTGCCTTGTTTACCAATGCCGCCAGCGTTTTACCCTGCGCATCCGTATACGGGGTAATATTGAACACCATTTCATCAAAGTCTTTGGTTGGCCCCTTGTAGGTTTGCCAGGTTGCCAGACCCGCTTTGGCGTGGTCATTAAACGGAGAAATCTCTTTTACTGGCGCGAGGAAACGCGCGCCTTCTTCAAGAATCGGCGTACCGAAATTGCTGTGGTAGATAATCTGATAGTCACGCGGGTAGTCGGCTTTATTGGTCAGTACATCGTGCACGGTAAACGACTCGCTGCCCGGGACGTAACGCAGCTCGGTCCAGGTTTCCAGATTAGACTTCTTAAAGCTGTTTTCTTTCAGCAGACCTCGTACCGTAATGGTATACGGCGCGCTATCGCTGACTTCCACCACCACTTTTGAGGCAGGTGTATTACCCGCACGCCCATGCAGGGTGTAGATCATGCCATCGCTGACAACCGGGTGCCCCGTCCACTCAAAGCCGCAGCGCACCATCATTTCATTAAAACCTTCCAACCAGCCCAGTCCATTACGGCTTTCCAGATTGATGGTATTCGGATTGACGACTTCATCAACGGGTGAATACCACCCCAAACGAATGTTTTTACCTGCCGCATGCAGTAAGTTCATCCCTCGTGTCGGGCTGAGGGCAATTTTCAGTCCATCCTGACTGGTAATCGTAATCACTTTACTACCTTCCTGACGTCCGCCATGCAGGACTTTTTGCTCAATGCTGAAATGCTGATTTCTGATCTTCAAAGCATCACTGCTGATTTGCCAATTTCCCTTTTCCACACTGCTTTCAGCATCCGTCAGCACAAACGTCTGTGCCGATAATTGCCATGATGTCAACGCCAGTGTAATTCCCATAACCAGTAATTTTTTCATGCTATCACTCCTATTTGCTGAATTGTTTTAGCTAATGCGAGCTAAAGACTACAAATCAGCGGATAGCCAGAATGTGATAACTATCACCAGATGGAAAAATTCAGCATTGATAGGTGATTTATCTGACCTACTTCACCAATAATCTGTAAATAGAAACTATTTTTGCAAAATTATTGAGATATTGATCGTAAATAGCTGACATCGTTTCAGCAACATGACGTATGTCGCCTAAAAAACCTCTTCCTGATAACGAGAACGTCAGCAATTAATGCTTAGATATTTAAGCATTACAGGATAAAAAATTATCAGATTGTTTTTTGACCACATTGCGCCCTATTAGCGCAAGCGCTATGGTTGCCGCTAACCTGTGTACGATCACTGATAAATAAATTATGACCTTTTCTCTTTTCGGCAAGAAATTCACGCGTCACGCTGGCATCACCCAATTAATGGACGATCTGAACGAGGGGCTGCGTACGCCAGGCGCAATCATGCTAGGGGGCGGAAATCCGGCGCACATTCCAGAGATGGATAGCTACTTCCAGCAGTTGTGTCAGGACATGCTGGAACAAGGGAAATTAACGGAAGCGCTGTGTAATTACGATGGGCCGCAAGGTAAGGATACGCTGCTGCATGCGTTGGCCGAACTCCTGAGTAATGAATTAGGCTGGCAGATTGGACCACAGAACATTGCGCTGACAAATGGCAGCCAGAGCGCGTTTTTCTACTTATTTAACCTGTTTGCTGGTCGCCATAGTGATGGCAGTCTGAAAAAAGTGCTGTTTCCGCTGGCACCGGAATATATCGGCTATTCGGATTCCGGGCTGGACGAAGACATGTTCGTTTCTGTTCGTCCCCAGATCGAACTGTTGCCTGAAGGACAATTTAAATATCACGTCGATTTCGATCATCTATCGATTACCGATGATATCGGGCTAGTTTGCGTATCCCGCCCAACCAATCCGACGGGTAACGTGCTGACCGACGACGAGCTGATGCGTCTGGATATTCTGGCACAGCAGCACAAGATCCCCCTGCTGATAGATAACGCCTATGGCGTGCCTTTCCCCGGCATCATCTTCAGCGATGCCACGCCGCTGTGGAATCCAAATATCATCCTGTGCATGAGCTTGTCCAAACTGGGTCTGCCCGGTTCACGCTGCGGTATCGTGATTGCAGATGAAAAGGTGATTTCAGCGATCGGCAACATGAACGGCATTATTAGTCTATCCCCAGGCGCGATCGGCCCAGCGTTGGCACATGAGATGATTCAGCGTGGCGATCTGCTGCGCTTATCTAATGACGTCATACGTCCGTTCTACCAGCAACGCGTGACGGAAACCATCGCCATTATTCGCCGCTACCTGTCACCAGAGCAGTGCCTGATTCATAAACCTGAAGGCGCAATCTTCCTGTGGCTGTGGTTTAAAGATCTGCCCATCACGACAGAAATCCTGTATCAGCGCCTGAAGAAACGCGGCGTCCTCATGGTGCCGGGTCACTATTTCTTCCCCGGTTTGGAGCAGGAATGGCAACACGCTCATCAGTGCATGCGCATGAACTATGTGCCGGAACCGGAAGAAATCGAACGCGGCATTGCAATGCTGGCGGAAGAAGTCGAAAAGGCGATGCAGGAAGGTTAATACGTCGTAAAAATAGACTTGTCATTACACAAAATACGGTTGGGGTAAGGAACACTTGCCCCATTGTTCTATCACCCACTTCCAACCACCGAGTATGACACGGCCAGCGCTAAACATTCTCTCTCTTATTTCTCTCGATTTTCGCCCATTCTTATTACCCATATCATCAGCCGACTCATGATGAATAATGATAATTACTTTTGTCTTTTTAATCGGTAATAGCATTTGTTTAGTCTCGATCAATAGCTAATTCATAAAAAAAGACGGCCATCTCACACCCCTAACTCAAATTTTCAGCATAACTGCGCATTCTGCGCAACTTCTTGCTCACTTTCTGGTGTAAATCACTTTTTGCGCAATGTTTGCAAACGATTCGCGAAGTCTGCGCAACTTTTTGCTCAAATTTGGCTTAGGAAAAATTTGAGTTAAGTGAATTTATAGTAAAAACAATTAGATAAAAATTGGCATGGGAATTGCTATACGGAACGTGAAGTTATTCAATTCGTTTAACAACACAGTCCGTTCAACAACAAGGAGCAAGACTATGCCAACTCCATGCTATATCAGCATCGAAGGGAAAACCCAGGGCAACATCACCGCAGGGGCGTTCACCTCTGATTCCGTCGGCAACATCTACGTGCAGGGCCACGAAGACGAAATGCTGGTACAGGAATTCAAACACGTCGTCACCGTACCGACCGACCCGCAGTCCGGTCAGCCGTCCGGCCAGCGTGTGCATAAACCGTTTAAATTCACCGTGGCGCTGAACAAAGCGGTTCCGCTGCTGTATAACGCGCTGTCTACCGGTGAAATGCTGCCCACTGTGACCCTGAAGTGGTATCGCACCTCCGTGGAAGGCAAGCAGGAGCACTTCTTCTCTACCGTGCTGACCGACGCCACCATCGTGGACATCAACTGCCAGATGCCACACTGTCAGGACCCGTCCAAACTGGACTACACCCAGTTAATCGAAGTGTCGCTGGCTTACCGCAAAATCGACTGGGAACACACCGTTGCCGGCACTTCCGGTTCTGATGACTGGCGTGCGCCGGTCGAAGCGTAATCCTGTTGTATTCAACCCGGGCTTGTCCCGGGTTTTCTGCGTGTACTGTCCTGAGGTCTGATTCTCCAGACCTGAGTGCAGACAACACGGTCTTCATCACGGAAGCGAGGGAATCAACGTGGCAAACAGTACAGGATTACAGTTCACGGTAACGGTCGGCGCCCTGCCTGCCTCGACCTTTGCCGTGGTGGATTTTCAGCTCAGCGAGGCACTGAACCAGCCGTTTGCCCTGTCGCTGAATCTGGCCAGCCCGTTGCCCGGCATCGACTTTGGTGCAGTACTCGACCAGCCGTGTGAGCTGCTGGTGTGGTACGAAGGCGAACTGAAGCGCCGGGTCAGCGGCATGGTCAGCGCCTTTGCCCAGGGCGACACCGGCTTTCGTCGCACCCGCTATCAGGCAGAAGTACGTCCCGCGCTGTGGCGGCTGGGGCTGCGTACCAACGCCCGTATTTTTCAGGCGCAAAAGCCGGAGGCGATTATCGGTACGTTGCTGGAAGAGTCCGGTATCACCGATTACGCCTTTGCACTGCGTCACGACCACGCCCCGCGCGAATACTGCGTGCAGTATCGGGAAAGCGATTTGGCGTTTGTCACCCGACTGGCGGCAGAGGAAGGGCTGTATTTCTTCCATGAGTTTGAAGAGAGTAAACACCGCGTCGTTTTTGCGGATGATGCAGGCGCACTCAGTAAAGGCCCGGAACTGTTCTTCAACCTTGCTACACAGGGCCTGAGCGAAGGCGACTATGTCCGTCGTTTCCGCTATGCCGAGCGTGTCAGTACCGCCGAAGTCGCGCTCAAGGATTACAGCTTCAAAACCCCCGCCTATGGTCTGCTGCACAGCAAGATGGGCAGCGAGCTAGAACACCAGCGCGAAAGTTATCAGCACTTCGACTACCCCGGCCGCTTCAAGCAAGACCCAAGCGGCAAAGCCTTTACCGGCTACCGGCTGGATGCGTTAAGAGCAGGAGCGATGACCGGCTCTGGCGAATCGAATGCCGCGATGCTGATGCCGGGCAGCAGCTTTACCCTGACGGAGCACCCTAACCCGACGCTGAATAGTGGCTGGCAACTGGTGGCGATAACGCACAGCGGGCAACAACCGCAGGCGCTGGAAGAGGAAAGCGGCGGCGAACCCACCACCTACAGCAACAGCTTTGAGGTTATCAGTGCCAAATCGACCTGGCGTGCCGACCTGCCGTACAAACCGATGGTGGACGGCCCGCAGATTGCCACCGTGGTGGGGCCAGCAGGTGAGGAAATCTACTGTGACGAATACGGCCGCATCAAACTGCAATTCCCGTGGGACCGCTACGGCGCCAGTGACGACCAGAGCTCCTGCTGGGTGCGGGTGAGTCAGGGCTGGGCGGGCGGTCAGTACGGGCTGATAGCCATCCCGCGTATCGGCCACGAGGTGATTGTCAGCTTCCTCGAAGGTGACCCGGACCAGCCGATTGTCACCGGCAGAACCTTCCACGCCACCAATCCGTCGCCGTACCCGCTGCCCGCCAACAAGACGCGCACCTCACTGCGCACTTCAACGCACAAGGGGGCCGGGTTCAACGAACTGCGCTTTGAAGACCAGGCCGGGCAGGAAGAAGTGTTCATCCATGCTCAGAAAGACATGAACACAGTAGTGCTGAACAACCGTAAGACCACCGTCACGGCTGACCATGAGGAAAGCGTGGGCGGTAATCAAACGGTGTCAGGTGAAAGACCAGTTCACCAGGATTCAGGGGCAGCAAGCCTTCATCATTTCCAGCCATCGTGGCACCGTCGTCGGTGATGCGGAAGTGCAAGGTGAGGCGCACGACAGCCTACAGGTGAAAAACAACATTGCCGTGACGTCTGTCAATGGCAGCATCACGCTGACAGCAGGGGCAAGTTCGCTAACCCTTTTCAACAACGGCGATATCGAACTCAAAGGTGTGAACGTCAATGTCATTGGCAGTTCACGTATTGATTTGAATAAATAATCTGCATATCCGTCCCTCTCTTCAGTAACGGGGCGTTAGATGGGATGAACTGAGGCTTGTATTGTGGCGACCAACTCTTCTGCCTGCTGTATCTTCACCGAAGGGCGCATTACGCTGCCGGACGGTTATCGTGACCGGACAGTGAACGCGCTGGTACCCGAAAAAGAGGGCGAGCCCGCCTTTACGGTAGCGCGTGACTCGCTGGAAGCAGGTGAATCACGCAGTGATTATATCGAAAGACAGCTGACGCTGATGTCTCAACATCTTAAAGGGTGGAAAACGCTGGCACGCGATGCCATCTGGCTGGGTTCTCACCTCCTTGAAGGTGAAACCATCAGCGCCAGCTATCTGCGCGAGGGTCGGCGTATGTGGCAACAGCAAGCCGTGTTCGCATTAGATAACGCGCAGATTCTGGTTTTCACCCTATCGAAAACCGCGCCACTCTCTGCTACCGATGCATCTCAGCTCAACGCCCTGCTGGGGAGCTTTACGTTTAACTCGTAACAATAAGGAATATTGTTATGTCTGAAGCTGCGCGTGTTGGTGATGGTATTGGGCACTCTAGTGCATTGGCAGGCATGATTGCCGGTACAGTTGTCGGCGGGTTAATCGCGTTCGCTGGCGGTGTTGCTGCGACAGCCTTATTTGTGGCGGGTCTTGGGAGTTGCCTTTTCGGTGGCATACTTTTGATGGGGCTCAGCGTTGCGGTGGGAATGGCGACAGCGGTGCTGGCAGAAAAAGCCCGCGATGGCGTTGCCGGGCTTATCGGTAGCAGCATGTCAAAAGCCGGCGCCATTAATACAGGTTCACACAATGTGTTCATCAACGGTATGAGAGCCGTTCGCGCCATCCTGAGTGTCGTAAAATGTGATAAAGACGGCCCCTCCATGCAGGTGGCAGAAGGGTCCGCGACGGTATACATCAACAACCAGCCAGCTTCCCGCCTAGGCGATAAAATCAACTGTGGTGCCACCATCACGGAAGGGTCGTCCAATGTTTTCATCGGTGGCGAAACCAAACCCATGCTGCCGGTTAAACCGGAAGTTCCCGCCTGGCTCTATAAAGCCTCGGATTTGACGCTGCTGTTCGCCGGGTTGCTTGGTGGGGTCGGCGGTGTGCCAGGCAAGCTCGGAAAGTTGGGACAGCTTTTACAAAAACTTCCCGGCCTCAATAAACTCCAGCGTATTGCCTGCCGTTTTGGTGTACTGATGACCGGCATCGCCGCCGGAGGGATTATTGCCCGCCCCATTGATATCGTCAGTGGCCAGAAATTTCTGGCCGATGAGGATGAACTGGATTTTATCCTGCCCTCCCGTCTGCCCGTGTACTGGCAGCGTTACTGGCGCAGCGGTAATCCCAGCGACAGCGTGCTGGGAACAGGCTGGAGCCTGTTCTGGGAAACGACGCTGACACGCTATCAAGACAATCTGGTCTGGCGTGCGCCATCGGGCGACCTGATTTCCTTCCCTTTCGTTCCCGTCGGCCATCGAACCTACTGCCCGGCGGAGAAATGCTGGCTGGAGCACCATCAGGATGAAAGCTGGTCGGTTTATGGGCTAGACGGCGAAATCTGGCATTACACTCCGCTGCCTTCGCAGGGAAAAGCGGTGCTTGCACGCATTGCCGAGCCCTGTGGCAATGACATGCTTTTTTTCTGGAACGACGACGACACGCTTAACATACTGAAGGACAGTGCCGGGCGACACCTCACCTGCCGATATCAGGATGGCCGACTGGACAGCGTCTGGCTGGATGAATCGACCTGTCTCGTGCACTATACCTACAATAAGCAAAAGCAACTTGTCACCGTCACCGGGCGGGGCGGTAGCGTGCGCCGTCGTTTTACCTGGCAAGATGACGGGCTGATGACAAGCCATGAAGATGCTAACGGCCTACTCAACGAATATCAGTGGCAGGAGATTGCGGATTTACCCCGCGTAGTGGCCTACCGAAATAGTGCGGGTGAACAGCTCACGCTGGAGTACGACTTTGCAGGACTGCGCAGAACCGCACGCCGGGAAGACGGCCTCGTTTCACTGTGGGAGCTTGACGGTAATGACCACGTCGTTCGCTTTACCGATTACGACGGTCGCGAAACTGAACTGCACTATGCCGATGATGAACTGTGTGAAGTCATTCTACCCGGTGGAGCAAGCCGCAAGACCACCTGGGACAGCTATGGTCGCTTACTCAGTGAAAGCGATCCGCTGAGTCGGGAGACACAATACCAGTGGTATCGGCTGACGGGTAACGTTGCGCTGGTAACGTATGCCGACGGCAGCCAGGAGCAGAGGCAGTATGACGACCTTGACCGGCTAATTGAAGAAATTGACGCGCGGGGAAACCCAACACGTTATCACTACCCTCATGCGCAGGAGAATTTGCCAGACAGCGTGACCGATGCGCTGGGCGGCAGCGTGACACTGGAGTGGAACGAACAAGGGCTCCTGACGGCGCGGACGGACTGCTCGGGGCAGTGCAGCACGTTTGCCTATGATCGCTTCGGGCAACTGCTGAGCACGACCGATGCGGAAGGTCACGCTACCCGACGAGAGTGGGATGCCTGCGGGAAATTGGCGGCAATTATCTACCCGGATGATCGTCGGGAAACACTACTCTGGAATGCCCGCGGCCAGTTGCAGACATGGCGTGATACCCAGCGCAGTGAGATACGCTGGCAGTATAACGACCTGGGTCAGCCCGTCTGTGTCACTGACCGGTTACACCGGACAACCCGCTGGCACTACGATGCACGTGGGCAAGTATTACGGCTGGAGAACGGCAACGGCGCAGCCTACCAGTTTGGTTATGATGCCGTCGGTCGCTTGGTTAACGAGCGGCGTGTGGACGGTGTTGAACTGACCTTCCATTACGACGCCGCCGGTCACCTATGCCAGCGGCTACAGCGCGGGAATGCAGCGAATGAGGACGCCATCCCGCACGTTTATCAGCATGATGCCGCCGGACAACTGGTGCGTCGGGCACATGCCCACGCCGTGTTTCACTACCAGCACTGTGACAGAGGGCAACTGGTTTCGCTAAAACGCGAGCCTACCGAAGAAGGCCTTGCACAGGGGCTCACCGCCGATGAGGTCAGGTTGAGCTATGATGCCGCAGGCTATTTGTCGGGTGAGCATGGCAGTGAGGGGAGCATCACCTATACGCGGGATGCATTGGGGAATGTTAGCACGCTGTCGCTGCCGGAGGGAGACACGCTACGCTGGCTGCATTACGGCTCCGGCCACGTCAGCGCGGTAAAATTCAATCATCAGGTGGTCAGCGAGTTTACCCGTGACCGCCTGCATCGGGAAATCACCCGCACTCAGGGACGACGTGAACAGCGGCGGACATATGATCGTTCAGGCCGTCTGGCCTCACAGTGCAGCGGGCTGTGGGAAGTCGCCGCACCAGAGCAGCAGATATTATCCCGGGCACTGAGCTACACCGCCACCGGGGAACTGGCTTCGGTCAGCGACAGCCTGCGGGGAGACGTTCAGTACGATTACGATGCGGAAGGCCGCCTGCTGAAACGTATTGACGTCCACTGGCAGGTGCATCACCGCGCATACGGCTATGATGCCGCTGACAATATACAGGATAACAACCCTTCCGCCTTTCCGTTATTCGATAATCGCCTGCTGAACTGGCGCAATCTGTGGAATCAGTATGACGGTCAGGGCAATCTGATACGGCGACGTGAAGGCGAAACGGAGCAGTTTTACAGCTATGACGCCGACAATCGCCTGCTGGAAGCCAGAGGTCGGGGACCGCTGGGCGAATTTGTCGCCCGCTATGGTTATGACGCGCTGGGCAGACGCACCCGCAAAACGGTTATCTGGGGCGAAGACGGAAAGCAGAACGACACGCATTTCCTGTGGGAAGGCTTCCGGCTGTTGCAGGCCAGACACGCTGACCGGACAGAAAGTTATGTTTATGACCCGAATGTCTGGTGGTCGCCGTTAGCCCGTATCACCCGGCAAGCGGGAGCACACGACGGCGATATCCGCTGGTTCAACACGGACCTGAACGGCGCTCCGCTGGAGATGACCGATGCAGACGGCGCCGTCCGCTGGAGCGGCGATTACGGCACCTTCGGGGCGCTAAAAGGGCAGACGCAGGACAGCGAAGCACTCCGCCACAGCAAACCGGTCGAACCTCAGCCGTTACGCTACGCCGGACAATACGCGGATGACGAAACGGGTTTGCACTACAACCTGTTCCGCTACTATGATCCCACCGTAGGTCGGTTTACGACGCAGGACCCGATAGGTTTACTTGGGGGAATCCGGCCTCAAGGTTATGTTCATAACCCATTAGAATGGGTTGACCCGTTGGGGTTGACGCCGAAAGAAGGCGGGAAAGATAAAACTGACGAGTCTTATAAAAATAGATCCTTACCCAGAGACAAACATGGGAATCCTGTCCCTGATGTTGATGCTCCTCATACTCAGTTGGGAATGAAGAAGGGTAGGAAAGGTGATTATCTTCAAGGTAGGGAATGGGGATACGATGACAATGGAAAACTTGTACCTAAGAGAGATATAGATTTTACAGATCATGGTCGCCCAGGTAATCACCCTAATCCTCACCAGCATGATTTTATCCCTAACCCGACTGGAGGAACACTTCAACATGGGCCAGCTAAGCCACTGGAGTATCCATGATGAGAGTTGAAATGGGTAAAATGTTTTCTCACGAAAATATTAAGTTGCAGCTAAATGATCTAATAAAAAAAATCCCTGATAACAATTGGAATTGGTATCTGTATGAAATCGATGCGATAGGTTGTGCATTCTATGGCTTGTCTATGCCTGACTTTGAAGAGTTGGTTTTATCGAAAGAATACGGACTAGAAATGACGTGGGATGAAGTGAAACTATTAGCTAATCATCTAGATGATATAAAGACATTTTTTATAGTGGCTAGTCCTGATCTATTATCATATGTTGATGTTGATGTTGATAATTTAACTAATTGTTTTGCGATAATTAATGTCTTCGATAGTTCATCTTGGGAAGTTAAAATAAAATAAATAAAAGCCGGAGGCGATCTCACGATCCTTCCGGCTTTTTATTTTATTAGCGGTCAGCCGCTATAAATTAATCTGCGTCTCAATAATAATCCTGCCTCTTTCCACCGTGACGGTAACGGGCATCCCGGTGATAAAGCCGGACTCTTCCAGCCAGCGGCCTTTCAGGTTGATGGCGGAGGGCGGGTTGGGCTTGCCGTTGTGCGATGCGTATCCCACGGTGTAGTAACGCTCTGTTCTGGCGGGTTTATTAAGTGTGACGTCTGACTTAGAATGTGCCTTAGCCATAGTAACTACTCCTGTTAGTTGCTTGTGGTGAGCGGCGTGGGTGAGGTGCGAACTCATCTTCGCCGCGTTATTTATCCGTCAGTTACGCGCCTGAGCAATCAGGGCGCTTAACATCTCCGAAATCATCTTCTGTTTTGCCTTGGGCAAACTGTCTATCTCTTCAATAAGCTGTTGCCATTTTGGCATCGGGCCACGTTTACGGGCGGCCTTCTCCGCTTCCTCGCCGAGTAAATCCTCAAGAGAAACTGATAACACTCTCGCCACGGCTGGGAGTATGGAAATCTGTATGCGTCGCCTTCCTGCTTCCCATGCCTGTACGGCCTGCTGGGAGACGTTCAGCGCCTGTGCAACCTGCGTCTGTGTCATCCCTGCGTCTTTCCTTAGCGAGGTTATCCGCTTACCCAGCTCAGTGATAAATACCTGTTCTTCATTGCTTATCGGTGCGGCCATAGTCGTTTTACCTGAAATCCTTTGTGACCTGATGACCATAATCTACTCCATGTTTTACATTATACTGTTGTAAATACTACTAGCTGATGTATATACTTGTCGAGTTATTTTTACCCAGACCCTATTGACAGGTATTTACAGGAGTTCCCGATATGGCACGCATCCCCGAATCTGAGTTGCAGCACCTGAAAGCCGCCGTGTCACTGGTTGAGGTGGTGCGTGGTCAGGGAAGAAAGGTGGTGAAGCGCGGTAAGGACTATGCGGTGCTGTGTCCGTTCCATCAGGAAAACACGCCATCGTGTGTTATCTCACCGGAGAAGAACCTGTATCACTGCTTCGGCTGTGATGCAGGCGGCTCGGTGCTGGACTGGGTGATGAAGACGGAAGGACTGAGCCTGCCTCATGCGGTCGATAGGCTGCGGGGGGAACTGGGTAGCGTGCCAGTCGCCGCCCCGTTGCCGCCTGTGTCGGATATCGCTAATGAACAGGAAAGGCAGGAGCTGCTTAGCCGCGTGGTTGAGTTCTATCACCATACGTTGCTCAATGCGCCGGAGGCCATCGCCTATCTGGAAAAGCGTCGCCTGAATCATCCTGAGTTAGTCGCTGCCTTTAAACTGGGGTTCGCTAACCGGACGTTGGGCTATCGTCTGCCGTCGAGCAAACTGAAAGACGGGGCCACCGTTCGCAGCCAGTTGCAGGTCATCGGGGTGCTGCGCTCATCCGGGCATGAACATCTGGCGGGGTCGTTAGTCGTTCCGGTTATCGATATGCACGGTCAGGTGCGGGAACTGTACGGGCGCAAAGTGGGTGACCGTCTGCGTGCCGGAACGCCGAATCATCTGTATCTGCCGGGCGCTCATGGCGGGGTGTGGAACGAGCAGGCGTTAGTGGCGAGTAAAACGGTCATCCTGTGTGAATCATTTATCGATGCGATGTCGTTCTGGGTGTCAGGCTACCGCAACGTGACGGCGGCGTATGGGGTGAACGGGTTCACGGAGGAGATGCGCCAAGCGGTTATCCGCCACGGTGTGAAACAGGTGCTTATCGCGTTCGATAACGACGCGGCAGGGGATGAAGGGGCGGTAAAGCTGGCTGCGTCCTTGGTCGCTGAGGGCATCGCGCCGTTCCGCGTGGTGTTCCCGTCGGGGATGGATGCGAACGGCTATCTGTGCAGTGTGGCTGAACCGGAAGCGGCGTTCGGGTTACTGGTTGACGGGGCGTTACCGATGGGGGAAACAGTCAGTGCAGAGCCTGAAAAAGACGCTGAGCCACAGCCTGAAAACCCGTCTCAACCCGCCACCTCTTTAGCCGCCGGGGTTGTGGTTGAAGCGTTGCCGAATAGTGAGGTTGAGATAGCGCTGTCCGGTCAGCAATGGCGCATCCGGGGCATGACGTCAGTGAAAGCGGGCAGCGGCGTGATGAAGGTGAACGCGCAGGTGCTGGACACGGAAAGCGGCGTGGTGTTCGCGGACAGCGTGGATATGATGAGCGCCCGTTCACGGGCGGGGTATGCGCGGCTGGCTGCGTCAGAGCTGGGGCTGGCTGAAAGTGACATCAAACAGCGCTTAGGCCGTGTGCTGCTGGCACTGGAAACGCATCTGAGCCAGCCGGAAACGAGCGGTGAAATCACACAGGATATTACCGATGAACAGCGGGATGCGGCGCTGGCGTTGCTGCGTGACCCGAATCTTATCGGCAGGCTGACGGATGACCTTGCGGCGTGTGGCGTGGTCGGCGAATCAACCAACTTGGTGGCGGGTTATCTGGCGGCGGTGTCGCGCAAGCTGGACAGGCCGTTAGCGGTGTTAATCCAGAGCAGTTCGGCGGCGGGCAAATCCTCGTTGATGGATGCAGTGCTGAACCTTATCCCGCCGGAAGAGCGCTTACAGTACAGCGCGATGACAGGCCAGAGCCTGTTCTATCTGGGTGAAACCAATCTCCAGCATAAAATCCTCGCCATCGCGGAAGAGGAGGGGGTACGGCAGGCGGCGTATGCGCTGAAGCTGTTGCAGAGCGACGGCGAACTGACCATCGCCAGTACGGGTAAGGATGATGCTACAGGCAATCTGGTGACCAAGCAGTACACGGTAAAAGGCCCGGTGATGCTGATGTTAACGACCACGGCCATCGATGTGGATGAAGAGCTGTTAAACCGTTGCCTTGTGCTTACCGTGAACGAATCCCGCGAACAGACGGAAGCAATCCATGCGTTGCAGCGGCACAAGCAGACGCTGGAAGGGCTGCTGATGGAGAACGAGAAAGGCTATCTGACGGAACTGCACCAGAACGCGCAGCGGCTGTTACGTCCGCTTAAAGTGGTCAATCCGTTCGCCAGCCAGTTGACGTTCCTGAGTGATAAAACCCGTACTCGCCGTGACCATATGAAATACCTGACGTTAATCCAGTCTATCGCGCTGTTGCACCAGTACCAGCGGGAAGTGAAGACGGTAGAGCATCGTGGACAGGTTATCGAGTATATCGAGGTTGAGCGGTCAGATATCGTGCTGGCCAATAAACTGGCGCATGAAATCCTTGGTCGCACACTGGACGAGATGCCGCCACAGACGCGGAAGCTGTTGCTGCTGATACAGCAATGGGTAAAAGACAGTTGTCAGCCGAAAGCGGAATACCACTTCACCCGCAAACAGCTACGGGACGCCGTGCAGTGGGGCGATACGCAACTGAAAATCCATCTTGCCCGACTGGTTGAACTGGAATACCTGATGCTGTACAAGCGGGGGCTGACGTTCTGTTATGAACTGCTGTTTGACGGTGATGCACAGGCGGATAACGCGCACCTGTGCGGGCTTATCGACGTGCCGGAAACGCCAGCGAAAACAGTAAAAACGTCAGAGAAAGGTAACTACGACGCCGTCCGGTCGGGGGTAAGTGAAAAACGGTCGGCCTCTGGTCGGGGTGCAGTCGGTGGTCGGTCGGACAAGGCAATCGCTGTTAAAGCCAGTGCTGGCAAGGGGTCTGCGCCATCCGGTCGGGTTAACGGCAAAAGCCCTGTTCCGGCGACACAGGATAAACCCATCGTACCGTAGTTCCCTTATCTGCTTCTTCCCCTCACTCCGCAGGACGCGCCGCCATGACCCGACCCAAACCACCCAGCCCAGAAGCCCTTTATCTTAGCGGCCTGTCACAGACGTTACGCCAGTACACCACGGCGTATCTTGAACACCTGACCGCGACGAACCACAGCCTGCGCACAATCGAATCCTACAGTGAACGGCTGCGCCCGTTCGTGACGTGGTGCGAAGAGCGGGGACTGACGCAGGCGGCACAGGTGAGCCTGTCGGTGCTGGAAGGCTATCAGCGGCATCTTCATGGCTACCGCAAGACGGACGGTAAACCGCTGGCACAGGGTGGGCAGCTTAACCGCCTGACGGCTATCCGTATGCTGTTCCGCTGGCTGCTGCAACGGCATCACATCCTGTACAACCCCGCAGAACAGATGACGCTGCCGAAAGCGGAGAAACGGCTGCCGGCGCAGATACTGAGCGAGGAAGAAACCGAGGCGGTGATGGATGCGCAGGACACCGAGACATTAACCGGACTGCGTAACCGTGCGGTGCTGGAAATGCTGTGGAGCACGGGGCTAAGACGTTCAGAGCTGTCCGGGCTGATGCTGGCCGATGTGGACGTGGGGCGCGGGGTGCTTGTCGTCAGACAAGGCAAGGGGAATAAAGACAGAGTGGTGCCGGTTGGCCTGCGGGCGCTGGTCTGGGTACAGCGCTATCTGGATGCGGTAAGGCCGCGGCTGACGACCAAACACGACAGCGGCTACCTGTTCGTGACGATATGGGGCAAGCGGCTGGCACGGTCAACGCTGACAATACTGGCAGGCCGTGCGATACGGGATGACGCGCACCTGAAAAAAGCCGGGGCGTGTCATGTGTTCCGGCACAGTATGGCAACACAGATGCTGGAGCGGGGCGCGGACACACGACACATCCAGGCGATACTCGGCCATGAGAAACTGGAAACCACGCAGATATACACCCGCGTGGCTATCGGTCATCTGAAACAGGTGCATGAGAAGACGCATCCGGCAGAGCGGAAACCGAAAGCCCGACGCCGGAAGAAAGCTAAAACCGATACCACACCATCGCCGGACAGCCCGAAAAAGTAGCTCACTCTCTTCAAGGCCGTGGTACGGTGCCGGGCAAAAGGCGCGCCGTCCGTGGCGCACCTCTTGCCTTGGTCAGCTAAGGTGCTCCGGCGGTAAATGTCGCCCGGCCAGCGCCAACCTTCATCACTCTCTTCCTGTTACGTTGCTGGCCGAACGTCATTCAACATAATGTGGCATTACGCGCAAGATGCTGGACGCATCCCACGCGTAACACACATTATGTCGGCGCCGGGCAGCCAATGGGCGCGCTGCGGGCTGCTTCGGCAAAGGCGTGCGGCTGGCCGCCGGGGTTCGGCGCTTGGGTAAGGTGTGGCGCACAGGGCTTCGCCCTCTGCTGCGAACATCAGCGTGCTTCCCTGGCTCCGACGGTGTGGCCGCCTTCCCTGGCGGCGCAGGCTCCGGCGTCAATCCTCGGCCAACGTCAACATCAACCCCAAAGCAGAAGCCGCTCCTTCGTCACGGCGCTTAACGGCTTTATGCCCGCCCGGCTGCGTCTGGCTGCGCGGGGTCGCAGTCGGCAGGCTCCTTGCTCCTTCCCCGCTCGCCAGCTTCCGCTACCCGCCCCGGTGTGGCGTGGTCATGCAAACCCGCCGTTCCCTCCGGCACCGTGCAACAGAGCGTCGCAGGCCGACGCTTGCGGACTCTTTGCCGCCCGCACCCGCAGAACCCGCCCGGCTTCCCCAAACGAGTTGCGGAAGCCGTGCGGGTTGCCGTGGTAAACCCCGAAAGACAAAACGACTAATGGCAGCGGCTGCCGCCGCTGCTATGATGTGGCTTATGCAGACAGGGAAGTCACAGCGTGGCGGTAGCGTGTCCGGGGCTAAAAGTGCGCGTCGGGGTGTTCGGGTTAATGTGGTGTTAAACAGGCTGAAAACGCCGTCTGAAAAGGCCGTTGCTTCAATAGGTTAAGTGCGCTAAAAAGTACGACCGTGTCGGGATCGTCCCTATGACCCGATAGGGCTTGCGGGCGGGGATAACCTCTATGCGTATGCGCCGAATCCACTAAGCTGGATCGATCCGTTAGGGCTGAAATGTACTCATTTTGCCAAGAATCCAAAGCAACTCCATGCATCAATTAAAGATAAATGGGGTCACAGCATGACGAAAAGAGACATGCGTGAACTTCAAAATACCGTAGATAGGATTAAATTGAATAAGCCTCATTATTCAAATGACGGGACAACATTTAATAATACTCATTCTATCGGTAATCCTAATAGTCAGCGTCTTGATACTGGCAGTGGACCATATAAAGAATGGACTGTTAAGACACCGGATGCAGGTGGAAATGGGGCAAGGCGTGTAGTAGTCGATACGAAGACGGGGAAGGCTTATTACAGTCATGATCATTATGATTCCTTTATAGAGATCAATCTTGGAGGGTGGAAGTAATGAAAATAGGAAAGAAAGTAAAAATAGACTTTGCGAAGATAAAAACATTAGATGATTTCTATAATGAGCTGTCTGATTTGTTCGGATTTCCTGATTTTTTTGGTAGAAATATCAATGCACTAATAGATTGTTTGTTCAGCTTGCGCTATCCAGAAGATGAGATGACAAAAATTACTGTGTCAACGTCAGAATATCTGTTAATAGAATTGTATAATTTTTCTTTAACAACAGAAGAAATAAAAGAAACATTAATAATTACTATTGAAAACGTAAGCTTAAAATGTAAGGAAAAAGGTCAGGAACCTTCAATTGTTTTATTATTGAAGTAGTTTGAAATAGCCGGAAGTGATCCCCAAGATCCTTCCGGATTTATTATTTAGCCGCTTGCCTGTTACGCCAGCATCACCCGTGCGCTGCCCGGATCACTATCTTACCGGGCAGCCCCTCGATCTCCAGCGATGAACCGAGCAACCCGCTCTGCGTCAGTCAGTCCCCTGCCAGCGTCAGTTCGCCGTTATCGCCAACCCAGTCCGCCCCTTCGGTGTCGCTGCCGTCCAGTTCGCTCATCAATGTGGCCACATCGGTCTCGTCGTCCAGTCGGGTGAGTATCAACCCGTTGCGATACAGACTGATACGGAACATCGCCCCGGCAGTAAAGCCTGCCTGTGCCAGCCCGTCACCTGTAAGGGTCAGTTCGGGCAACATGATCCTACCCACGTAAAGTGGACACAGTTCTAAGCGAGATTCTGGTGAGACCACCACAGGCACTGTGACGACGCCAGCGATTGTAATCGCACTCGATATAATCGAACACCGTTGCTCTCATTATTTCCCGGTCACTAAACCGTTCTCCGTGGATGCATTCCATTTTCAGTGAGTGGAAAAAGCTTTCCACACACGCGTTATCGTAGCAGCACCCTTTTGCACTCATGCTGCCACGCAACTTATGCCGCTTCAGTAATGCCTGATAATCCCCTGAGCAATACTGGCTCCCTCTGTCTGTATGCACGATAACCTGCCTGGGGTGTTTTCTCCGCCACAGCGCCATCTGAAGTGCATCGCAGGCCAGTTGCGCCGTCATCCTCGATGACATCGACCAGCCGATAACCGCCCGTGACCATAAATCGATAACCACCGCCAGATACAGCCAGCCTTCATCGGTTCGTAAGTAGGTGATATCGCCTGCCCACTTCTGATTCGGACCACTGGCACTAAAGTCCTGCTGTAACTCATTTTCTGATACCGGAAGGTGATGCTCACGGTAATTCACCGGACGATATTTTCGCGACGCTTTTGCCCGTAACCCCTGGCGCCGCAGACTGGACGCGATGGTTTTTACGTTGTACATCGGTAACTCATCAGCCAGACGTGGTGCGCCATCATACTGTTTTTCCTTAAAAAAAGCCTCACGAACCGCGTCATCACAGCACACCCGGAACTGTTGTCGTGACGAGCTCAGACGCCGCCGGGTAAGCCAGACATACCAGCCACTGCGAGCGACCCTCAGCACGCGGCACATCGCCTTGATGCTGAACTCGGCCTGATGTTTTTCGATAAAGACATACTTCATTTCAGGCTCTTCGCGAAGTATGTCGCGGCCTTTTGGAGAATGGCCAGCGCTTCTGCCTGTTCAGCCAGTTGCCGTTTGAGGCGGGCGTTTTCGGTGGCGAGTTCATTTTCACATTCGGATGATGTGAGTTGTTGTTGCAGTTTGGTTCGCCAGTTATAGAGCTGGGATTCATATACACAGCGTTGACGGGCGGCCGCAGGAACACCGATACGTTCGGCAAGTTTCAGGGCTTCCTGACGAAATTCAGAAGTGTATTGTTTACGTGGTTTTTTGCTGGTTGATGCTGATTTTGTCATGTGAGTCTCCTCTGTTACTGAGTTTACTCACTTAGTCACGTGTCCACTATTGTTGGGTAGGATCAGTTGCAGACCAGACACGCTGACCGGACAGAAAGTTATGTTTATGACCCGAATGTCTGGTGGTCGCCGTTAGCCCGTATCATCCGGCAAGCGGGAGCACACGACGGCGATATCCGCTGGTTCAACACGGACCTGAACGGTGCACCGCTGGAGATGACCGATGCAGGCGTTGCATCCGGAACGTTGGTCAGGTGAAACAAGAAACTGGCAACCAATAAGTACCGTGATATTGAATCCAGAGCGGGAAAAACAGGCCGCCTAAATCAGCAGGGGGTGACAACAACCTTGACACTGACCGTGACGACCTCAGCGCCTATTTCAACACCTGCGCACATTTGATTCCGGCATTGCTGGTAATCAGTGAACAAGCCACATCAGCTCACACGGCAAACTGTCCTTATTGGCTGGCGTTTTGTCCTTATTCCTCCTAAATATAGAGACACTTACCGCTATTCTGTCCTTATAAATACACGCCAATAAAACCGGCCAGCCCTACACATTAAACGCCTCTTGTTTGGCAAGTTGCTCGCTGCGGTTGATACCTAGCTGGTTGGCGACAGTTTGCCAACCTTTCACTGCGCCAAGTACCTCGTCATAGATACGAGTTGCGTCCTCGCGGCTTAAGCGGAAGAAATCGATCACCTCGAAGGCCAGTGCATAGTCGAGTTCATTAGCGGTGTCGGTAATATTGAGATGCAAGCCATGCTTACCCACTATCGGGTTCAAATCGTATGCCGGAGATAACTTCCAGCCTTTATCAGTGAGCAAAAAACCATGATTTCTGAGGTGATCATCCGTGTTGGACACCGCAATATTAAACATGATTCTTCGCCATAGCTGGGCAAGGTCGGCTTTGGTTTGCGCACCGCTATTACTTAAAAATTCTGCGATTTCCAGATAGCTGGCACCGTCGGGTTGCTCGCCGTCATAATATTGTAGTTCCGTCATGGCCGATGAGAAATGAATCCGTTTATCACCCACGCGGTCAAAACGTTTAGTCAGGAAAGTGTGATATTCAGAAGAAAATTTGCGTATTTCACTCGGAAACATATCGATACCCGCAGCCAGCGCAAGCTGGTAACACACCATTTCCCAGGCTCCCACATCAAATGTATCGTTCTGATTGGGGAATTTGGCAATCCACAGATGACCGTCTGAATCGGTCACACACGCTTTGGGTCTGGCACCACCCAGTGATGATCCCGGAGAAATCAGCATATTGAGCCAGCGGTAATAATCATCGCTGTCGATGTTGTCATCCCGCTCAATATTCATGGCTGCATGTTCCAACTCACGTAGCGACGCCATCGGTGGAGCGGAAAATTCGGTGTTATTGTCTAAAAAATCTTGCGATTCCGCCATCTTAAAGCGAATACCGCCCATTCGATAGGAATCGTGAACACCCAGAAGATAATCCAACTCCGTCAGTTTCGTGGTCGCTCGCAGGCCTTTTCGATATTCAATTGCAGCACAGCGCTGCATCAAAATGCGTCCCCAGCGATCGGGAGAGGAATCCAGAAAGGCACGGAAATTTTTATCTGCCAAATCGTTATAAAGCTCCCCACTGTGCAACGCCAACAAGGGATCGATCTGCAAACGATAGCTGGATGTCAAAAAGTGTTTATCATAGGTAAAGCTGAACACACCGCCACGGCTGGTTTCTGCAAACGTCAAATGACCCATCAATAAAGGTGTATCAATCGGCATCCAGGACGCATACACCTCAACGATGGATCGGCTCATTTCGTGCCCTCCAACAGCTTGATATCCTGTAACTTCATGCCAACTTCATCGTAAGCCGCAAGTTTGGCAAAGTTATCTTCCATGCCCAGTACGGCCATGACCTTTAAGTAAGCCCCTATCGCCACGCCCGGATCGCCAGCGAAGATTTTATTAACAGTTTTGTGATCAAATCCCGTACGGTCGCAGATTATTTTTTTGGTAAATCCACGACGTTTGACGGCAAGCAGTAAATCCTCACCAAACGCGGTCAGTGTCCTACGTTGCTTTGGAAAAAGCACCCTGTACATGTCTCGCTTGGCCATCATCTACCTCACATAAAAATAGGACTATATTCCCAGTATTGATTTATTAATGGGAATATAGTCCCACATTGTCAGGTAATCAATGTAGCGAAGAGCAAAAATCAAACAACATAGGACTGTATTCCCATTTTTGGCGACATTATGGGAATATAGTCCTATTACCTGTTCTATCTCATGTAAATGACGACAAGATCATCCCACGTTTTCATCCGTCAGATGATTGATCAATTTTTTCACCATCAGTAGGCTCGGTCATATAAACCGCCATTGAGCACCATCTTGAGAAATCCACATCAGTGAAAACAGGGAAAAACCGCCATGCGTTATCTCGTCCTCCCGGTCATTCTTCTTGCCTTAACTGGCTGTCAGGCAATCACTACCTTCGATAAATACGCCACGATGCGCCTTTACGAAGTGTATGAAGCTGAGAATCTTTCCGCCTGCGATTACAAGCCTAAATTTCGCGACTGTACCGTGGGTAAGCGCTCTTTTGATGTCAAAATATCCGACGATAAGAGCAAAATTGCGTTAGTAGTCAGACAGCGCTATGCCTATTTCGGCTTCACGCGTGATGATTTTGCACGGCAGACGCAGCCGCTGCGTGATTTCCTGGTTTGGGCACAGGATCCGACCGCGAAAGATAAACAGATTAAACAGTTACGCAAAGCCGGAAACGTTGGCGGCAGCCTGTATGACAACAGAGAAGTGGAATATCAGTACGATTATCTGCACACGCGTGCCAATGTTCAGCTACTCGTCGTTAAACCCCATGAAAACGCCGATTCCTACGGTCTGACCGTCGACGAAGTGAAAAACCTGCTATCGGTCATGGATGACTGGTATGCCGACACGTTTTCTGGGAAACAGCTAACGTAGGTTCGGTGAGACGGCCAGACAGCGTCACTGTCTGGCCAAGCATTAAAAATGCTGCATTCTGGAAGAAAATTGTCCACAGTTCTTCAACATTAAATCTTTGACTGGCCTGCGGTCGTAGTAGCCTTTTTCAGTTTTGAACACTTCGTAGATTTCGAGGCGGCGTGGCGAATAAGCACCAGCAAACTCGCCGGTGACGTAATAGTAATTCCCGACCACAGGTTTAAACGTGATGGTACTAAATCCACCATTCGTAGCAATCATTCTGACCGCAATATTGTGTTGCGCGCTGACCCAAAATTCACGAATCATCGTTGGCGTTTCTGGGATTTCAGGGAAGCCGAGTTCTTTATTATTGAGTTTAGTTTGGAACCCAAACGCATTATTGGTATAGCCATTTTCTGGTGCATCAATATTAATACATCTGTCAGTCGTCGGATAAACGCGAACATAGTCGAGGTTGCGATTATCGAACGTCATACCCACACGTTCAGCGCCCTGATAATCCTCCAGTTTATGACTATAGGTCGCAACCGAACACCCGCTGAGTAATGCTGCACTCACCCCGATTAGAATAATTTTCCCAAACATAACCATCCATTACCTTTATAAAATCAGAACGTCCTGATTATTTTTCGCCGTTTTTCTTCGGAAATTTATGTTGTATGACCTCACCTTAAGCACTATCGATAAACCTGGCAATGCTTATCCGAAATACGTGCCGGGCTGAAAGACGAATTTGGCCTCTGGCTCTTTGCCAAAGCCCCCGCAGGCGTCGTGTGGATCACGCCCGAGGGGCAAGAGAGTTGGACTTAACGCAAGCGACTCATTCTACCTTCTTATTCTCCGCGCCTTGGCTTTCCACCGTTTGCTCAGTTGCCGTCTTGCTGTCCAAAGGTCGACCCGCCGTCGCATTGGTTTCTTCCGGGTTCACAGTGCTCGCGTACAGGCGGCCTTCTTCGATAAAATCTTCGTCGATGCCTTCAATATTTTCCTGATTATCACGTCCGGACAGGATGTTCCAACAGGCGATGAACAACGCAGCAATCAGCGGGCCAATCACAAAACCATTAATGCCGTAGATTTCCATGCCACCCAGCGTGGCGATCAGAATCAGATAATCCGGCATTTTGGTGTCTTTCCCCACCAGCAGCGGACGCAGAATGTTGTCCACCAGCCCAATCACCAGCACGAAGAAAGCAACAATGAAGATGGCTTGCCAGAGCATATCCGTCGCGAACAGGAAGATAGCAGCAGGCACCCAGATAATCGCCGAGCCCACGGCGGGGATTAGCGACAGGAACGCCATCAGCGAGCCCCATAGCAGGCTGCCTTCGATCCCTGCAATGGAGAACGCAATACCGCCCAATGTCCCCTGCACAATCGCCACAACCACGGTGCCTTTCACTGTCGCCCGAGATACGGCGGCAAACTTCACCAGCAGGTGATGCTTAACATGGGTAGAAAGCGGTAGCGATTCCAGAATCAGGTTGACCAGATAGGCACCGTCTTTCAGGAGGAAGAAAAGCAGGTAGAGCATCACCCCAAAACCGATGAAAAAGGTGAATGTCCCTTTGCCGATCAGCAGCACGCTTCCCGCCAGATATTGCCCACCTTTCAGCACAACCTGCGAAAGCTCTTGCTGTATTTTGGCGGCGTTATCCAGATTGTGTTCCGCGAGGAAATGTCGCGCCCACTTCGGCAGATGCTGAATTAGCTCCGCCAGCACCACCGGGAATTGCGTATTACTGTCCTGCAATCGGGTGTAAACCCCGTTAATTTCAACCACCAGCGAGGAAACAATGATCCCCAATGGAATGAAGACGATCAGGAAGATGATCAGGACGGTCAGCAACGAGGCTATGCCGTTGCGATCGTTTAATTTTTGCCGAATTTTGCTTTTCAGCGGATGGAAGATAATGGCCAGCACCGCCGCCCATAAGATGGCGGAATAATACGGCGCCAGTATGTCAAAAAACGCCAGCGTGACGATAAATAAGATAAGGATGAAGAATCCCTTCGTAAGCCCTTTAATATTCACAACGATTTCCCCTTCGTTCAATCTACTCACGAAATATAGAACGAAGTGGGGCGTTTGCAATACAGGAAAAAGCGCATAATGCTGAGGGAATGGCTATACACGATCCTCATGCGTTGCGATAAAGTCATTTTTTAACCGACTATACTCGGCGGCATCGTTGTCACATGCCAGCGCAGCAGCACGCTTTATTGCCGCGTATTCCGCACATACAGAAGGATTTGCCCGCAGATAATCACGAAAAGCCAGATGCCGCTGAATATGCGCGTCACCCACCACAAAAGCGTGAAGATGGTGAGTACGCACATCACCGCCTTTAGTGTAATAACGCCGCCCCGCGATCCCATTTTCACCGCGCGGATGATAGCCCAAATCGATCATGACGCAATCTAGCCTGTCCAAATCGGACAGCAAAACCACCTCCAGCAGCATATCAATCACCGGTTTAGCGGGTAACCCCAGCACGGCCGTGCTACCAATATGGTGGATTCTCACCGCAACGTCACCGAGCGCCTGCGCTATCGCACCCGCCTCCGTTGCGTAATTCGTCACCCATTGTGGATCGTAATCCACCACGGCAATCGTGCGCTTGCCCATTCACTTATCTTCCCCAACGTTGTGCTATCCCGTAAAGGTTATCAACGTTCAGAGGAAGGTTCAAAAGCCATCACGCGACGAGTGACTCTCACCGCGTCATCCGTGCTTACAGGCTATCCAATCGCCGCTGGGTCGCCTGTACCAGTGAATCCGTGGTGATGTCGGCAATGGATTTGGCACCCGTGAGCGTCATCGCCACTCGCATCTCTTTTTCGATCAGGTTCAGCAGGTTAACCACGCCCGTTTCACCCGCTGCCGCGAGTGCGTAGACAAACGCGCGTCCGAGCATCACGCCGTCCGCGCCCAGTGCAATCATGCGCACCACATCTAACCCGGTACGAATACCCGAATCCGCCAGAATGGTGATATCGCCTTTTACCGCATCGGCAATAGCGGGCAGCGCATGTGCCGTCGACAGCACGCCGTCCAGTTGACGACCACCATGATTGGAGACCACGATGCCGTCTGCGCCGAACCTCACCGCTTCTTTGGCATCTTCTGGGTCGAGGATGCCTTTAATGATCATCGGCCCTTTCCACATCTCGCGAATCCATGCCAAATCCTGCCACGAAATAGAGGGATCGAAATTCTCCGCCAGCCAGCCAATATAGTTTTCCAACGTCGTCGGCGTGCCGCGATAGGCAGAAACATTCCCCAAATCGTGCGGCTTACCGTTCAGGCCGACATCCCACGCCCATTGTGGATGAGTAACCGCCTGCAAAACACGCCGTATCGCCGCATTCGGCCCACTCATGCCAGAATGCGCATCACGATAGCGTGCGCCCGGCGTCGGCATATCTACGGTAAATACCAGCGTCTTCACCCCCGCCGCTTGTGCACGCTCCAACGCATTGCGCATAAAACCACGATCTTTTAACACGTAGAGTTGGAACCACATCGGGCGATCGATGGCAGGAGCCACTTCCTCAATCGGGCAGACTGAAACGGTGGATAAGGTAAACGGAATCCCTTTCTGTGCTGCCGCACGGGCAGCCTGTACTTCTCCGCGTCGGGCGTACATTCCGGTCAGGCCAACGGGTGCCAGTACTACTGGCATCGCCAGTTTTTCGCCGAACAGTTGGGTTTCCAGGCTCAGGTCGGACATATTTTTCAGGATACGCTGACGCAGTGCGATATCTGCCAGATCGGCGGTATTGCGCCTGAGCGTGTGCTCGTTGTACGCACCGCCGTCAATATAGTGAAAAAGAAACGGCGGCAGCTTACGCTGCGCCGCCGCCCGGTAGTCCGTTGAAGCAGAGATGATCATCGTCCTTTCCCATCCTTCTTCTGTTTTGTGCCACTGTTATGGTAAGTGGCATGACCGTGAGTGAGGCTGCCTTTAGTGAAATTCATGCTGTTCACTTAAGCCTGCTTTTAGGGGAAACACAGGGGGGTTCCCGCAGGGATGCCTTACCCCTGTGGTCGCCCCGTGTATCTCGATACTTAAGCGATCGGCATGACTTTAGTGAGATTGCCTTTAGTGAAACTGCTTTTAGTGAAATTGAAGGTACGCGACATGCGTTTGCAGATATTCCTGCAAACCGTGCTTACCGTCCGCCCCACCCACACCGGATTTACGCCAACCCGCATGGAAGCCCTGCATCGCCTCAAAGTTTTCACGGTTGATGTAAGTTTCGCCGAATTTCAACCCTTTCAGCGCCTTCATCGCGGTGTTGATGTTTTGAGTATAGATCGACGACGTCAGGCCATATTCGCTGTCGTTCGCCATCGTAATCGCTTCTTCCAACGTGTCGAAGGTCGCGACGGGCAGCACCGGACCAAACACCTCTTCGTGCATGATCGGCATATCCTGTTTCACGTCCACCAGCAGCGTTGGCGGGTAGAAATAGCCCGTACCACTTTCGCGCTGGCCGCCGAGCAGCACTTTCGCGCCCTGTGATACCGCTTTCGCCACTTTGTCTTCTACACGCTGTCGCGCCGCCGCGCTGATCAACGGCCCCATATCCAGCGCTTTTTTCTCCGCCGTATTGCCGAAAGTCACCTGCTCCATCGCAGTTTTAATACGGGAGATAAACTCGTCGTAAATGCCTTTCTGCACGTAAACGCGCTCGGCGCAGTTACACACCTGCCCGCTGTTGATCACGCGGGAGCTGACAATCGCTTTCACTGCCAGATCGAGATCGGCATCGTCCATCACGATGGCGGGCGCTTTGCCGCCCAGCTCCAGCGACACCTTCGTGACGTTCTGCGCCGCCGCCGTCATGGTGGCAATCCCCGCCGCCACGCTGCCGGTCAGGCTGACCATGCCAACTTTCGGGTTTGCGGCCAACTCTTGCCCTACCGTTGGGCCATAGCCGGTAACGAAATTGATGACGCCTTTCGGCAGGCCAATCTTGTGAATGATTTCGGCAAAAATCACTGCATTATTCGGTGTAATCTCGCTCGGTTTGATGACGATGGTATTGCCGGTGATCAGCGCCGGAGCCGCTTTACGCGCGATCAGGAAGAAGGGGAAGTTCCACGGCAGAATGCCGGTCGTGACGCCAATCGCTTTGCGGAAGACGAAGATATTTTCATTCGGGCGGTCGCTCTGAATGATTTCGCCTTCATAACGGCGCGCCCACTCCGCCATGTAGTCGAGGTAGTCAGCGGTGAACAGCACTTCCGTCTGCGCCAGACCGTGCGTTTTGCCGCCTTCTGCGATGATAGTGTCGGTCAGTTCGGCTTCGCGTTCGCGGATACCGTCAGCAATCTTGTGCAGCCAGACGCCACGCTCAACCGCAGGCAGCGCTTCCCAGCCCGGCTGTGCGGCTTCAGCCGCCTCTATCGCTCTTTTTGCATCGTCAGCAGAGCCTTCTGGGATCTGCGAAATGACCTGTTCTGTGGCCGGGTTCACTACGTCAATCCACTTCCCGCTTCTGTTTTCAACAAACTCACCGTTGATGTACATGCTTTTCTGGGTGGTGCTCATGTCAGGCGTCTCCAAAGTAGGATAAGGGAATACCACGCATAAACGAGTTGTTAATAAAACACGTCTTTTTTGTGAAGTTTTGCCATGCTGCGCGATCTGCACTGCATTTACCTTTTCATGGCTGCCATCTCAGTATGGCAAGTGGCAAAAAAGTCATACAGAGAACGTCTGACGTAACACTTTTGCAAAGTATCGGAGAATGCAGGGGAATAACGGCAGAGTGGGAATGAACGGGGCGGTGACAGACGCCGCATTCAGCTACGGCATCTGTCTGTGAAGCAGGGAAATTTTACTGTTCGTCGATTTTTACTATCTCTTCCTTCACCTTCCACTTGCCGCCCACCAGCTCGCGGGTTGTAGCGACCATCGCCTTCTTCTCTTCGGAGTAGGCTTCCGTGGTTTCGACAATCAGGACAGGCTTATTATTGGCTATCTGATAGGTAGACCATTGGTGCCAGCAGCAGCCGCTTTTGGTAAACGTCGTGATGGTCTTACTTTTCTCATCAATCTCGAACAGGCCGAGGTTGGAGCTGGCTAACTCGGTCAGCGGCGCATTCTGGGTAAACTGCTGCTTTTCCACATCAAACAGGTACACATCGTAAGACGGCCCGCCGTAAGCGCCGTTGTTGCCATTACGCAGCATGATATCCGCGTGGTGATCGAAGTTAGCGTCATCAATCACCAGCCCGCTGTTGTTCTCACCGTAGACCTCGACCAGATTCGCGGTGACTTCGCCCTTACTGTTCAGCTCGATGAACATATTTTCCATGTTGATACGCTGGAACAGGTCACCGCGCCCTTTCTTAAAGATATCCAGCGTGCCGGGGCCTTCGCAGGTTGAGTAAGAAGCGTCGAGGTTGCACGTCGCCACGCTGAGAACGAAGTCCCACTGGCCTGATGCCTGCGTAATCAGGGAAATATTCTCACTGCCGGAAAGCGCCTGAATACGGGAAACCATCTCATTCCCCAGACAAACGTCATCCTTACAGCGGTCACGCTCGGCTAGCCACGTGCGCTGTTCCTGACGCGCTTGCGCTTTGTCTTCCTTTTTCACATAACCCTGATAGGCCTTGTTTAATACCGCATCGAGCTGCTGCAAACGGCTGCTGGCACAAATCATTTTCTCGGTGTCTGTGCTGGCCTTGCTGCAATCCATCGCCCAGACGGACGAGGTGAAGAAAAACAGCAGGGATGAAACGGCCAGAGATAAATAACGCATGAAGTCTCGCTCCTTGAATACAGATGAAAACCTAACTGATTAATAAATATAGATAACGGGCTATTTCTTGCTGCCCTTTCCCATCTTTTTAAGAAAGCGCTGTTGTTCAACTAAAATCGCTTTCAACGTAATGCATTGATAATCAATGCCGTAACGCGGGGCAACCTCCGCAATAATTTTCGACAGCGCAGGGTAGTGCCGATGATTCCAGTTGGGGAAAATATGGTGGGTCAGGTGCATATTGAGCTGCCCCAACCAGTAGCCAAGCCAGGCGGGCCGAGTCGTCCAGTCCACCGTGGTGGAAAAGACGTGCTGATAGCGGCCATGCCTGAATAAGCCATCTTCCGGTGCCTGATAGAACGTCCCCTTTGCCCAGTGCGACCCCAGAATCAGGACGACAAAAATCAGCGATGACAGCATTTGGCTCAGCAGATAAACCAGCAACAGCGCACCGGCGCTGACGGGTGTCGGCGACAGCAGACAATAGGGGATCGCCAATGCCAGCAGAGCATGCAGCGCTTTTGATAACAGGAAAATACCCCAGCCCTTACCGCCTTGAAGCGTCATATTACGCGTCACTTGCGTTTTCCCCGCACGATCGAGCCAGTCAAAAAACCAGATGATGCAGGGGAAGGTCAGCGACGCCACCATCGGCCAGTAGTAGCGCTGGGCGCGCATAAAAAAGCGAAACCGGTGGTAGGGTGATTGCCGCAAGACGCCGTTCTCTTCGATATCCAGATCGTAGTGCTGCACGTTGACGTGCGCATGATGAAAAATCACATGCCGCACTCGCCAGCAGTCGGAATCCATGCCGAGCGGAATACTCACCACAATATTGAGCAGGCGATTCGCCCACGGCCGTCGGAAAAAGACGTTATGCGAGGCGTCATGCACCACGTTCACCGCCAGAAACATGGCGGTAAAAATAAAGCCAAAGTAACAACCAGCAAACCCCCACAGCGTCGTCTGCCAGAGGCTGAAACCATAAAACGTCAGACACAGCGCCACCAGAAACAGCATCTTGCCGATAAACCCAGCGTTGGCAAAACGGTGATCGCCCGCTGCTGCCAGATAGTCATTCGCGGCCTTCATCAGCGCCCGATGCAATGCCAGATCGCGACCTTGTTCATAGCGTAGCGGCTTCAGCGGTGCGAGCATCATTCTTCCTCTGAGCCATGTTACACGGTACGCCGATCGTTCCCCTCACCCATCGATTTTAAAAACCGACGCTGGCTAGCCAGTAGCTCACGATAGGTAATGCAGCGATAGTTCATGCCATGCTCGGCGGCCACGCGCCGTAAAATACTGGCTAGCGCAGGGTAATGGCGATGATGCCAGCCAGGGAAAAGATGGTGTGTCAGGTGCAGGTTTAACCCTCCCGTCCAGTGCTCAACCCAGCGCGGCGTCGGCAGCCAGTCACAGGCGGTCGCAAAGTTGTGCTGATACCAGCCTTGAGGCATCGCCTCTGTATCGGTAACAGCATAGAACTCAGCTTCAGCCCAGTGCGTACCCAGCAGTAAAAACACCACCAGCAACGAGGCCAGCATCTGACCCAGCAAATAGCTTAACAGCACGATTCCCGGGCTAATGCCGTGTGCCGCCCCTACCATGATGGGAATAACCAATAACAACAGGATATGGCCGATTTTACTGGCGATAAAAATCATCCATCCACGGTAGCCTAACTGTACTGAACGAGCATTGACGGGAGTTTTACCCAAGCGATCGGCCCAATCAAAAATCCAGGCGATATAAGGGAGTGAGAACGCGGCCACCAGCGGCCAGTAAAGATGCTGATAACGCATGTAGGAACGGTGGCGCTGAAAAGGCGTTTGGCGGAAAACCCCATTCTCTTCCGTATCCAGATCGTAATGTTCCACATTCGGATAAAGATGGTGGAAGTCCACATGGCGCAAACGCCAGTAATCGGGATCGATGCCTAATGGCAACGTGACGATGCGCCCGACCACGCGGTTCAGTGTCTGGTTGCGGAAAAAGGTATTATGGGAGGCGTCATGATTCACGATGATATTCAATAACATCGACAGCATGATGAAAGAGAAATAGCTCAGGAAGAACGCCCATGCCGCCTGCTGCACTAAACAAAGGGCATAACAGGCGATGCAGCATAAAAAGAGTAATCCGGCCTTAATAAACTGCCCGCTATCGGCAAAGCGATGGTTGTGATTAGCGCGGAGATAAGCCGACGTTTCCCGCTGTAATGCCCGATGGAAAGCCTGTTCACCCTTCGCAGGATACAGTTTGGCGGGAAGCACACTAGACATTTTCATGCTCCTCAGTCAGGGGACGCCGACCCCAGCCGACCGCCATCGCCAGCCCGTGCAGCGCCAGCATCAGCATCGCCATCTTCCAGTAGAGCGCTTCCCAGCCCAGATAGACAAGAAACACGGCAGGGAATAGCAGCCCCACCAGCAGCCAGATGTAAACACCCCAGCGTCGTCCTTCGGAAATGCCGCCCAGCGCAACCGCACCCGCCACCAGCAATAGGAAGAGCGCCGCCTGCGACAGATCGGCGGAATCATAGCCGTAGCCATACAGGTAGACGTAACCCACCACCAGCGCAAACAGCAGCATCGCCCCAGCGATCAACGCTATCGGCGTACAGTGAAATGTCGCCTGCCGTCGTGTACGGCGCACCGACAGTTTCAGGTACTGCATAAAAGGGAGGTTACTGGCCCAAAACGGATTGTTTGATGGCGTGTCTTTGCCTGCGCCGTAGCGGAAAGGCGTATCGGGCAGTTGTGGGCAAAAGCTGCCAAACAGTTTGTCCCAAAAAATGAAAGTGCCACCGAAGTTCTTATCAGCGTACGCACGGTCATTCACGTGGTGTACGCGATGGTGTGCTGGCGTCACCAGCACCTTTTCCAGCCAGCCCAGTTTAGGCGTCATGGCATTATGGTTAAACAGTTGGACACTGTAATGCAGGATGGACACGGTGACGAACACATACAGCGGAACGCCGAGCAGCGCCAGAATCAGGAAGAACGGAATCGAGGTCAGCGAGGAGTACCACGAGTTACGCACGCCCAGCGACAGATTGAAATGTTCACCCTGATGATGCACCACGTGCACCGCCCAGAGCACACCAAAGGTATGGTGCAGGCGATGTAGCCAATAAAAGCCGAAATCCCAGGCAAGTATCGCGAACAGCCACATTAGCACCGGCGGCCACGTTTCCACCCAGCCAAAACTGAAATGTGCCGCGACATAGCCGTAGCAAAAAATTTCCACGCTGCGAAAAAGCCACAGCATGATATGCCCTGAATTCAGGTTGAACACCACGTCATGCCAGTTCACTTTCTCGCGCTGCATCCACTGCAAAATTAGCGCTTCGCCAATCACCACAACCAGCATGAGAACTATCGGTAATGCCAAATCGATCATGATGTCATTCCTAATAGCGCTTATCGTTAGGCAACGGAGCACGAGGGGAAATGGCTTTCACCACCTCTCGGCTGTGTAGAAAAATCCATCCGGTGATGCCCGCCAGCATCGCGCCAGTCACCAGATCGATGAACAGGTGACGGCGCAGTTGCAGGATGGAAAAGGCTATCGCAACGCCCCAGAGAAGATACAAGCCGGTTTTCACCTTGTGCTGGCCGTCACTCATCACCCATACCGCCAGCACCGTTAACGCAATATGCAACGACGGCAGGCAATTCTGTGGCGAGTCGATAAGCAGCAAAAGCTGTAGCACACGCGTGGAAAAATCGTCCCCAATGACCTGCGGATACACCATCGTGGTCGGAAAAGTCAGGTACACCGCGCCTGCGATCAACGCGGTGAGTTGCGTTGCCCGCCGCAGCCCTGCAAGACGCGACATTGGGCAGGATAAATAGGACAGCGGCACGATGATGAAAAAGGAGAGATACAGCCAGATAGCCGAAGCGCTAAAGGGAATCCACTCATCAACAAGCGACGTCGGCAGCACCGCTCCCTGCCCCTGAAACTGTGCACTCAGTTGATACACCACCCCGACCGATCCCCAGCCGAAGAGCAGTGCTTTCAGCCGCAATAGCAGCGTGCGTTGAGGAAATCGCATCATGTTTCCTCCTTCAAGCGGGTAATCCGTCTGCGTTTTTGCGTAAATTCCGGTGCGATCTCACCCGCGCTTAACTGCCACCGTAGCCGCGGTGCATCAATGCCCTGCAACGCAAATTGCTGCACCAGACTGTCCCGACAGACTTCCAGCTCCGGCAGACTACACGCGGCGGATAAATGCAGCGTCGTTTCTCCCTGTTGTACCAGCCGATAATCTGCATTCAGCGGCAATGCATTGGCAATCACCCGGCTACAGAGATCGGCAAACACAGTCTGAGTTTCACCGCAGTTGTCCGGCAGTCGCAGGCTGTCATCACTGCGCCCTTCAATGCGGGCTATCGCCATCGTCACGCGGCCACACGAACAGGGTTCCCGCTGTTTGACCAGCACATCATCCAGCCGATAGCGCACAATTGGCTGCGTGCTGCGAGTGAAATCGGTAATAACGGGCGTAAAGCGTTCGTCATCCAGCCACTGCGGCTCAATGTGAATAAATTCTTCGTTGAGGTGTAGCGTACCGTGTTCACAGGTCGATGCCAGAAAGCCTTCCGTTGCCTGATACACTTCCCCTACTTGTCCGAAGACCTGCTGCAACAGCTGCTTATCCTGCGGCTCCAACACCTCTGCCACGGAAATCACCTTTTTGGCCGACAGCCGCAATTCACCACGCTGTACCGCCAGCGCCAGCTCGCGCAGCACCTGTGCAGGGGCAACGATAATCGACGGTGACCACCCTTCCAGTCGCGCAAAATGGCCGGAAAATGGCGCAAAGAGATCGTAAAACGACAGGCTGAGCCAGCGGTTATCGACGCTGTGATACAGGTTGTTATCCGCCCGCAGAAACAGCGCTACCCGTTCACCGGCACGTAAACCGTCCGGTAGCATTTTCGCCAGCATGCCTCCAGCCCAAATCTGCTGTTCGCGCGGGCTGACGACAAACAGACCGCGCTGACCAGACGTACCGGACGACAGCCCGACGCTAAACCCGTTCACATTCGGCGTGAAGTCGCGATCCGCTTCGCTGCGGCGCGCGCAGGCAAGCAGGTCATCCTTCTTAAGCCCGGCGGTGTTCATCCGATCGAATTCGGCCATCATTACGGCTTTATCCATCGTCGGCCACGACGTTATAGGAAGCTGGCAGTAAGGGCGAAAATAGGGACTACGCGCCAGCACCCGTCGCGCGAAGCGGGCGAGCTGATTCTGCTGATGGCGTTCAAGCGCCTGACGAGTGGTAAAACTCAGGCGTCTGGCGCGGAAATAGTGCCAGATCGTCATCAGCGGAATCATAGGTCACCCTCGTGGCACAGACGAATCTCGACCTGTCCGTTCAGGTGCAACTGGTGCAGCTGATCCAGCGTGTGGTAATAGGCTTGTGGATCGTCCATCACCAGATTCGCCAACCGCGACGGTCCGCGACCTTCCCGATAGCTGTGCGGCGACCAGGCGGCATCACTTGCCAGCAGCACCCAGCCATTTTCGGTCAGCACAAACGCGCCGAGGTGTCCGACTGCGTGGCCGGGCAACGGCACCAGCACGATCTCTTTATCGCTACCGGGCAGCGCATAGCCTTGCGTAAACGGTGCCAGCTCGGCAGGCAGATCGGTAAGCGGGAAGTTTTCGACAAACTGAAGCGCCTGCTCAAAATGCTCAGGGATCAGCGCGGGCACAAACGCCCGCTTCAACGCGGCAAAACCGCGCAGACTCCGCGTCTGCTGCCAGCCCAGCGCAGAACAGATAAACGGCACGGAGGGGAAATCCCGCAGCCCCGCGATATGGTCGCCGTGGAAATGGGAGATGATCAGGCCGTCGATATCAGCAGGCTGAATGCCCTGCGCGTATAGCTGGTGAATCAGCGCGTCTTTCGTTTCGAAATGCACCGGTGTCATTCTGCGGTATAGCTGAAACAGGCCGGAACGCGTGGCATCGGTAAAATGCTGGGCATAGCCGGTATCCCACAGCCAGCGCTTGCCCTGACTTTCCAGCATCCAGACTCGCGCCGGGAAACGGCACACTTTCCATCCCGCACCACGCAGCGCCATACAACCCGGATGCAGGCAGTATCCTACTTCAAACGTCGAAATATTAGCCATGTCCGTCAGTACTCCGCTGCGCAAGGTGTGTTTTGAACCAGCTACCGGTTAATTCGATGCCCTGCTGGAGGGAGAAACGCGGCTGATAGCCCAGCTCGTGCTGCGCTTTTTCGGCGCTGAGCGTCATATCAAAATTCACCGCTCCCGCGCTGTAGCGCGTCAGCAGCGGCTCTTTGCGGCTAAACCACGAGAACAATTCCATACCACCGGCCACCGTATGCAGCAACGGATACGGCACTGCCTTAACGCGATAATTCATGCCCAACTGACCAACCAGCAGTTGCTGGAGCATGTCTGCAAGGCGTGCGGGTTCATGATTAGTGATGTTATAGGCCGAGCCAGAAACCAACCCCGGGCGCTGGCTGGAAAGCGCCATCGCCTCCACCACGTTGCCGACAAACGTCAGATCCAGTAGCACCTCGCCACCACGCGGGAGCCGCAGCACGCCGCCACCCACCGCGATCTGCTCCAGAACACGCGGCAGAATCACGCGGTCATGTGGGCCGAACAAACCACGCGGACGCAGGATCACATAAGTGGTTTGCGGGTAGCGTGACGCCAGCGCCTGAAGCCGCTCTTCCGCCAGAAATTTGGTCTGCGCATAGTGATTGGCAAAGCGCGCCGCGCGGTAGCTTTCATCAATATTTAGGTGGTGTTGATAATCAAAGTAAATCGCGGGCGTGGAGATGTGCACAAAACGCGGGATCCCCAACTGACCCGCGGCTTCAGCCAGTCGCGCCGTTACCTTGGTATTATTCTGGTAAAAATCATCATATTGACCCCACGGTGAGGATTTTGCGGCACAGTGCCAGACCACGTCACAACCTGCCATCAGCGTTCGAAACTGCTCTACCGAGGCTGCGACCAAATCAATACAGGCGAACTGCGCCCCCAGCGCTTCCAGCTGTTGTCCCGCCGTGCGATCGCGCCCGCAGGCCAGTACCTGATGCCCAGCGTGAAACAGCCATTCCACCGCGTTACGCCCCAGCCCACTGGTTGCGCCCGTGACAAAGACCCTCATGGAATCAGTACCATCCCGCCCAGCGTCAACCCGGCAGCCGTACCGACTAGCATCGCGGGTTCGCCTTCAGGCAGGCGCTGCGTCACGATGGCATGGTGCAACGCCGTCGGAATCGAGGCCGCGACCTGATTACCGTGATAGCGGTAAATATCAATCAGTCTTTCTGTCGGGATCGCCAGCCGCTTGCGCATATGCTCCAGCGACAGGTGACTGGCCTGATGCGGAACCACTGCCGCCATCTGCTCTAGAGAATAGCCGCTGGCATCCAGCAACCGTTGCAGATAGCCCTCAATCAAGGCAGAAGCCTGCCTGAACAGCCGTTTTCCCTGCATATGGAACAGAAAATCATGCAGTTCCATCCCCGCACGCGGGTTACGCAAGGTGCCGCCTGCGCGGATCTGGCACAACTCATTACCCTTCGGATAGGTTTCCAGCAGACACGCCGCAATCCCACTGCGACCGTCACCACGTTCAACAATGGCGCACGCGGCACCATCGCCAAAAATCAGCGACGACTCTTCATCGTCCCAGTCAATACCGCGTGAGGCCAGCTCGGTAGAAACAATGGCAATGCGCCGATAAGCGCTGGTATTCAGCAAGCCTGCTGCCACCTGAAGCGCGGAAATAAAGCTGACGCAGCTACTATTAATATCAAAACAGGCCGTTCCTTTTGGCAGAGACGACGCTTTTAATAAATGGCTGGCACTATAAGGCAGAGCCTGAATCGGGATCGCGGAAGCAAATAGCAGCAGATCGATTGACGCGGGTGGAATAACTCCCCGCACCAGCGCGTCATTCAACGCCGCCACACCAAGCTCAGCCTGGCTGGCATGATTATCGGCATGGTGACGATAGATAATGCCTGAACGGCTTTCGACATAACCCGTGGGCTTATTGAGCCGCACATCTAATTCGGCCGAGGTCACCCGCTGCGCAGGAAGTGCGCTGCCGGTAGCAATAATCTTGAGAGGAACCAATCCCTTAGTGAATACATGACTTTGCGTCTTCAATATCAATCCTTTCCAGATTTATTATCGTTTTAACTGTACTGATAAGACTATCGTGCACAGTATTTATTCATTCTGCTGTTAAGAATAACGAAATCACCACGAATTGAAATCTTAAGCTGTGCGATCGCACTATCCCTTCCCAATACTTTTTCGCTATTCTCTGTTCATTCACGATGCTGAATTAGGCCAGAAGTTCTACTTATGTCATTGTTTATTAAATCGGTTATCGGCGCACTGATCGTATTGCTCATTAGCGTACTGGCGAAAAGCCGAAACTATTATATTGCCGGGCTGGTGCCGCTTTTCACCACGTTCGCGCTGATCGCACATTACATTGTTGGCAGTGAACGCGGGCTGGATGCGCTACGCACCACCATCCTGTTTGGCATCTGGTCTGTTATTCCTTATCTGGTTTATCTCATTTCACTTTATTACTTTACCGCGTGGATGAAATTGCCACAGGCGCTGTTCGCGGCGATCGTGTGTTGGAGTGTATCGGCGGCACTGTTGGTCAAAATCTGGACGTGGTATCAGGGGAATTAGCTTCTGATTTCTTTTATTAGGGTAGCGCAATGAAAAAAATGACGTACCCCGGCACGGTTTATCGTCCCATTCTCTCTGCTCAGGAAGTGGAGCGCTTCACGCTCCCACACTATTTTACGCGGCGTGGGGACGATGAACATTCTAACGCCGATGCTTGGCAACCTACGCCAATTGAAGTCAATCCGGCTACACCGTGGGTTGTCGGGCCACAGGTCGGGGTGGATGGCGCAACGCACGATACGGTGCAACAGGCAATCAACGCCGCACTACGAGTACCGCAAGATCAGGAGCGTATTGCTATTAAACTGTTGCCTGGCATCTATACCGGCACGGTCTACATCCCCGCCGATGCACCACCGCTCACGCTATTTGGAACGGGAGATCAACCGAACGATGTGGTGATTCAACTCGCGCTGGATTCGATGTTTTCACCAGCCACCTACCGAGAAACGGTGAACCCACACGGTGAGTATCAACCCGGTGACCCAGCCTGGTACCTGTACGATCTCTGTGCCTCAAAGCAGAACGCGACAATTGATACTATCTGTGCCGCCGTGGTCTGGTCGCAGAGTGACAATTTCCAGATGAAGAACCTGACGGTGGTCAATACATTGCTGGATTCAGTCGATGGTCGTGCACATCAGGCCGTGGCACTGCGCACCGATGGCGACAAAGTACAGCTTGAAAGGGTTCGCCTGATCGGGCGTCAGGATACGTTTTTCGTCAACACCAGTAACCTCCGTAACGAGTATGTCACAGACCGCTACAGCCGCGCCTACATTAAAGATAGCTACATTGAAGGTGATGTCGATTATGTTTTTGGGCGGGCGACTGCAGTATTTGACTGTGTCCACTTTCATACGGTCTCAAGCCGTGGGGCGAAAGATATTCATGTCTTCGCACCTGACAGCATGCCGTGGACACAATACGGTTTTCTGGCCGTGAGTTGCTACTTTACAGGAGATAAAGGCTTCAGCGGGGAAAGAAAGGCCAAACTAGGGCGTGCCTGGGATCAGGGGGCAAGACAGACGGGATACCAGCCCAACCAGACGGCAAACGGTCAGCTAGTCATTCGCGACAGCACGATTGACGCCAGCTATGACAGAGAACAGCCGTGGGGAGCCGCAGCAACCACCGCGCGACCTTTTGCAGGGAACGTAGATGCAGCCCGCAATCTGGACGATGTACATTTCAATCGGCTATGGGAATACAACAATACTGATGGAGCCTGATAGGCAGCGAAATTGGACATATTATGCAAGACGGTGCTACTTATAAAAGCACGACACAGATATAACTGATGTCATTGCAACCTGATGGGCCTGTAAAATAATACAGGCCATAGAAAAAAGAAATTATTTTTTATTATATTACTGATAAATATCGTTTAATTAGCATTCCCTGATGTCAGCCAATCATCACGCTTATCCTGAGCGATGTTTATTTCTTTTGCTTTACGCCCTTAACAAGGTTGTAAGATTTTATGTTTTTTCACCCCAAAGAAAAGCTATACTAAAGTATAGTTAAGACTGTCTGTATAGGTTACTATAGATATACGTATAGGGATGGGTATATACTTTTTCTATTACAGGATGTTGAATTTTCAGGTAGAGGTTATAAGATGTCGCAATTATTCTACAACAATGAAACTATAAGCAGGATAATAAAAAGTCAATTCGACATAGCATTAAGTCGCTATGGCGACATCAAATATGCTTACATGGTGTTAAATAAAAAGAAGCCAACAGAAATTCTGATCATTTCCAATCACCATGACGAGTGGCGAGAGATATACCGAGCAAATAACTATCAACACATTGATCCTGTGGTCATTGCAGCCCTTAATAAAATCACCCCTTTCCCTTGGGACGAAGATTTACTGGTCAGTACACAACTGAAGATGTCAAAGATATTTAACTTATCCAGAGAGCATAACATCACCAACGGTTACACTTTCGTTCTTCATGACCACAGTAACAATCTGGTTATGCTATCAATCATGATTGATGAATCAAATGTGAATAACATAGAGGACGTAATCGAAAGTAATAAAGATAAGCTACAAATGACGTTGATGAATATTCATGCAGAAACCATCTCTCTTTACAGAGAGATGATTAGAAACAAAGAAGATGAAAGATCAAATGATAAAGATATTTTTTCTCAACGGGAAAATGAAATTCTTTATTGGGCCAGTATGGGTAAAACCTATCAGGAGATAGCACTGATACTAGATATTAAAACAGGCACCGTTAAATTTCACATCGGCAATGTTGTGAAAAAACTTGGTGTATTAAATGCCAAACATGCAATCAGACTTGGCATCGAGCTACAGCTCATTCGACCGATACAGTCATAGGCTCGAAAGACAGTGGCCACTCTCGTAACTTACTTTCAACAAATTCTTTGTTGTGATTTATACGACGAACGAGTACATCTTGGCTTTCATTATCGACAGGTAAGAAAAGTAGATAAACCCTTTCCTGTTTTTCTGACATCCCCTGCTCAACAATCGAAATTTTCCAACCTGAACGCTTCAGTATTGTGAGCATAGGGTGACTGACAATAGTGTAAACACCATCATATCCTTTACGCCTTGAGTAATTCACTGTTGCCAAAAAGAACATCGTACTAACGGGATAAGAATTTCCTAAAATAGTTTTTGACCGTGCTTTATCTACAAAAAACCGGCTCGACTCAATATATTTCCCGTCAGGAATATCTACTTTTTCAAAATAGGGAAAAAATGTTCCGGTAATCATATTAGGGTATTTCGTTTCAATTAACCGAGAGCTGCAAATAACCTGGTCATCCTCTACGCCGAAAAGATAAGTCGCATTATCGTCATCATACTGATCGAACTCCATCCCGTTAATACATTTCACCGCCCAATTTAGCCTATCTTTGAACGTTTCTTTCCTAAGCGTAAACAATTCTTCCGATTTTTTTTCCGACAGTAGTGTGTAACTTACATCGAATATTTCTAACATTTTTCCTCCATTAAAAATTTACAGCTAAATAGCTTTCCGAAATAATAGATCACTTGGGGGGGAACTCAGTCCAAGTTGAGCGATCTGATCAATCGCTGAATATCCCAAATCACCAACCGGACTGAGTCATGCCGATCATAACACCTATCCAACCCGACGAGCGTCAATTGATGCAGAAAACCATGCAGACGACACGCGACAAGAACCATTATCGCAGGCTTGCCGCTCTACTAATGCTTGATGATGGCATCTCCGTTTCCGATGTGGCTAAACACCTTCAGGCTGCTCGTTCCACCGTCGGACGCTGGATAAACTGGTTTACCCAAAGTGGCGCCGAAGGACTGGAAAGCCGACCCGCAGGACGACCGCCGAAATGGTCGCCAGAGCCTGTATTGCCGCTGCTATCTCATCTGGTTGATTACTCGCCACAGGATGTCGGATGGCTACGCTCGCGCTGGAGTCTGGAATTGCTGACCATGGAGATAAATGGTTTTTTCAACATTAATGCCTCACGAAGTACCCTGTATCGCTGGGTTAAGATGGCCGGTCTTGTCTGGCGTCGGGCTGCCCCCACACTGAAGCTCTCCGACCCAGATTACGATGAAAAAATGACCGCTATTCAGGCCGCGCTGGCTGTCAACAGTTCGGAACATCCCGTGTTTTATCAGGATGAGGTTGATATTGCCCTCAACCCGAAAATCGGCGCTGACTGGAGCCAGAAAGGTAACCAAAAACGGATAGTGACGCCGGGCCAGAATCAGAAACATTATCTGGCTGGCGCACTGCACGCGGACACAGGAAAGGTGACCTATATAGGCGGAATAAAGAAGACATCAAAATTGTTTATAAATCTGTTGGTTAAACTGAAACGCACATACCGGCACGCCAGCATTATCACACTGATAGTAGATAACTACATCATTCATAAAAGTAAGGAAACCCAGCGCTGGCTGGCAGAGAATCCGAAGTTCAACCTGCTGTTTTTGCCGACTTACTCGCCCTGGCTGAACAGAATAGAAGGGCTCTGGCATAAGTTGCATGAAACGGTAACACGAAATCATCACTGTCATTACATGTGGCAGTTATTGCAGAACGTAGCCCAGTTCATGGAGGCTGCTTCGCCTTTCCCTGGAAATGCACCGGGAAAGGCAAGGGTGTAGCAGTATTATGAAAAGCTATTTAGACCATCCAATAGATTGTTTCGCCTTTTAACAAAAACCTAGGCTTATTGTTATTGTATTCTGTCGCTTTCCACGATAGTTGTACAGATGCAACCTGCATTGTCAGCAAGAGTTCACATACGAAAAAATCGCGAGAGAATCAAACATAAATAGATGATAAACAGATAAAAAAAATCCGGAACGCGAGGCAGTTCCGGATTTTTATATCACTTAATCTGTGCGTTACTTCTCTGTTTTATCCTGCAATTGCCCGACCTGCGGCAAACCGGTGCTGGCAGAAGAAGAAAGCAACCCCGTCTCAGCATAGTTAAACAGTTTTTCACGCGTGTCCGTGATATCCAGATTACGCATGGTCAGCTGGCCAATACGATCATCCGGAGAGAAAACCGAATCGCCTTTCTCCATGGTCAAGCGCTCTGGCTTATAGGTCAGATTGTCGGACACGGTATTCATGATGGAGTAATCATTGCCACGACGCAGCTCCAACGTCACTTCGCCAGTGATAGCGCTGGCGATCCAACGCTGAGAAGCATCACGCAGCATCAACGCCTGGGAATCGAACCAGCGTCCCTGATACAAGAAACGACCCAGTTGACGCCCATTTGCATGATATTGCTCAATAGTGTCTTCGTTGTGGATACCAGTAACCAGACGCTCATAGACAATATGCAGCAGTGCCATTCCCGGCGCTTCATAAATACCGCGGCTTTTCGCTTCAATAATACGGTTTTCAATCTGATCGCTCATGCCCAGACCATGACGCCCGCCGATGCGGTTCGCTTCCAGCATCAGTTCAACATCATCGGTAAAAGTCTGGCCGTTCAGCGCAACCGGGTGCCCACGTTCAAAACGGATGGTCACTTCTTCTGCCGGGACTTTGACGTTCTCATCCCAGAATTTCACACCCATAATCGGGTTAACGATTTTGACGCTGGAATTCAGGAATTCCAGATCCTTCGCTTCATGCGTCGCACCCAGAATGTTGGAGTCCGTCGAATAGGCTTTTTCGGCCGACATTTTATAACCGAACCCTGCCTGTGACATAAACTCGGACATTTCCTGACGGCCGCCCAGCTCATCAATAAAATCGGTATCCAGCCACGGCTTATAAATCTTCAGTTCAGCATTAGTCAGCAGGCCATAGCGATAGAAACGCTCAATATCATTACCTTTATAGGTGCTACCGTCGCCCCAGATGTTCACGCCATCTTCTTTCATCGCGGCAACCAGCATCGTACCGGTCACTGCACGGCCCAATGGTGTGGTGTTGAAATAGGTCACGCCTGCCGTTGTGTTATGGAATGCGCCACACTGGATCGCAGCGATACCTTCAGCGACCAATTGTTTACGGCAATCGATAAGGCGAGCATTTTCTGCGCCATATTCCATAGCCCGACGTGGGATTTCATCGTAGTCATCCTCGTCTGGCTGCCCCAGATTTGCGGTATATGCGTAAGGAACCGCGCCTTTTTGACGCATCCAAAGCAGCGCGGCGCTGGTATCCAGCCCCCCCGAGAACGCAATACCAATACGCTGACCAACCGGAAGATGCTTGAGAATCGTTGTCATATATGTAATCCCTGCTCGAAAGATCTCTGGTGATATACCCCTAGGGTATCAGCGTAGCCGCCACACCATTATGTTACGCCATACATTCCTGAGCGCCCGTACCCTGTGTATATCCTACATCAAACGGGCTGGTCGACGACCAAAATCGACACGCTCACAAATGCATATTTATGCAAAATAAGTGAGTGATAATTTAAACATCTTTTTGGCGGGACAGGAAGAGAAGAGTCGTGCTTTCGTGCAAAAAAAATTCGGGGCGAATTTATGACCAAGCTATCAAGTATAGCGCCATCTTCTCTTTAGGCTAAGCAGCAAAAATCGTTTACGCGACCCACCCGACACTAACAAAACATCGTTTCATTTTTACAGTGTTTCTTTGCTATCCTCTTGCAGTTAACACCTTCCCTTGCATATTGCTGGAGATGCTATGTCTAAGAAAGTCGCCGTTCTGCTGGCTCCTGGGTTTGAAGAAGCAGAAGCGATTATGGTGATTGATGTACTGCACCGTATGAAGATAGAAGTCACCATGCTGTCATGCTATGACAGACTGGAGTTACAGAGTTATCACAATATTCGCATGTTTGCCGATGCTCTGCTGGAAAGAAACCAGGATACGCTGTTTGATGCCGTGGTCATTCCTGGCGGCCCACAGGGTACAGTCAACTTGGCCGCAAACCCGATGGTTGTCGAGTTCATCCGTCGCCATGACGACGCGGGCAAGCTGATCTGCCCACTGTGCTCAGCGGCCGCACGCGTACTGGGTGGCAACAAACTGCTTAAAGGCCGTCGCTACGTCTGTTCTGGGGATTTATGGCAAGACGTGACCGATGGCGTTTATGTTAACGAGAAAGTCGTTGAAGACGGCAATCTGATCAGCGGCAAGGGGCTGGGCGTGTCATTCGATTTTGCCTTTACCATCGCCACCCGTCTGACCGGTGACAAAGAAGACGCCAACTTCCAGGTTGACCACATCGACTACGATTACTGGCGCGTACCTGCGTAACCGTTCACCAGTCTAAGATAATAAGGCGCGCACCACCGCGCCTTCCTGCTTTGACCTGCCTACTTGAATAAACTGAATAGCCTTAATAACCTTCCCCATAACGCTCACGGTACTCTTTTGGCGTGATGTCATAGCCTTTCTTAAAGACAGCGTAAAAGTAGGGCAATGAAGGATAGCCGCACATCAACGAGATCTCACCAATCGAGAGCGAAGTCGATATCAGCAAATTGCGCGCCCGATCCAGCTTCTCTGCGTGAATCACACCGTGAATCGTTTGGCCTACCTCATCTTTAAAACGCTTTTCCAGATTTGAGCGGGAAATCCCTACCGCATCCAGCACCTGCTCGACCTTAATCCCTTTACAGGCGTGATAACGGATAAAGTGCATGGCCTGAATAACGGCAGGATCGTGCACGGAGCGATAGTCTGTTGAGCGACGCTCAACCACCCGAACCGGCGGCACCAGGATGCGTTGCAGCGGCAAGTCAGACCGATCCAGCAGCAGTTGATGCAACAGTTTCGCAGCACGATACCCCATTTGACGCGTGCCTTGCGCTACCGATGACAGTGCCACGCGTGAAAGATAGCGAATCAGATCTTCGTTATCGATCCCGATGACGCATAGCTTTTCCGGTACGGCAATATTAAGGTGCTCGCAGACCTGCAACAGGTGGCGTGCGCGAGAATCCGTCACCGCGATAATGCCGGTCTGCGGCGGCAATCCTTGTACCCAGTCGGCCAGCCGATTTTGCGCGTATTGCCAGTTATCCGGCGAGGTTTCCATTCCCTGATACACCACTCCCTGATACTTTTCTGCCGCCACCCGTTGCCGGAAAGCATGCTCCCGCTCCTGTGCCCAGCCTTTCCCACCCGATGCTGGCAGGCCATAAAAAGCAAAACGGTTCAGCCCTTTTTCTTTAAGGTGCATAAATGCGCTTTCTACCAGTGCATAATTATCTGTAGCAATATAATGCACTGGCGGGTAATCCTCGGGCTGATGGTAGGAACCGCCAACCCCCACCAATGGCACATTCACATCCTGTAATAGCTGTTTGATCTCGCCATCGTCAAAATCGGCAATCACGCCATCGCCTAGCCATTCTTTGATATTATCAATGCGGCAACGGAAATCCTCTTCAATGAAGATGTCCCAATCACACTGAGAAGCCTGTAAATATTCGCCAACACCTTCAACCACCTGACGGTCATACACTTTGTTGGCGTTGAACAGCAACGTGATGCGATAGCGTTTTTCAAACATGGTTGTTGGTGCCCATTAATCACAAACTCCTCGAATAGAATCTTCTTCCTTGAATAGCACAGCGCCCCCAGAAGCCAAAATAATTTGCTGATTATTGCGAGCCGCCACGTATTTCCTCCATAGACCCACTATCACGTTATACGCGCCGCTTTGTGGCAGTATCCATCCACACCGCTAGCAGCAGAATTCCGCCTTTTACGACGTATTGCCAGAACGTCGGCACATCCAGCATACTCATCCCGTTATCCAGCGACGCCATGATAAATGCCCCCATCACGGCACCGGCGACGCTACCAATACCGCCCGCCAGACTGGTTCCACCAATCACGCAAGCCGCTATCGCATCCAGCTCGGCAATATTCCCGGCGGATGGCGACCCCGCCCCCAATCGTGAACTGAGAATCAGTCCTGCGACCGCGACCATCAGGCCATTAATGGCGAACACCACCATTTTGGTGCGTTCGACATTCACCCCCGATAAGCGGGCCGCATCGATGTTCCCGCCTACTGCATAGATTCGGCGACCAAATGCGGTCCGCGTCGCCAGAAAAATACCGCCCAGCATCAACAATGTCAGCACCAGCACCGGCGTTGGCACACCGCGATAATCATTCAGCAGGTAGATCGCGCCCAATACGACGAGTGCCGTCAATGTCTGTCGGCCAATGTCACCTGCGGGCGGATTTATCGGTAATCCTAATCGGGCGCGGCTACTGCGCCGACGCCACTGCCAGGCAATGAACACCATCAGCCCGATGGCACCGAACATAAAACCGATGCCGGAAGACAGATAACTCTGCCCAATCTGCGACATTGCCTCACTGGTCGGGGAAACCGTCGTCCCATTGGTAATGCCGATCAAAATGCCGCGAAAAGCCAGCATCCCTGCCAGTGTCACGATAAAAGAAGGAACTTTACGGTAGGCGACCCACCAGCCGTTCCACGCGCCAAGCAGCAATCCCAGCGCAAGCGTCACAACGATGGTCAACGGTAAAGGCCAGCCAAACCAGACATCAAAAATAGCCGCCGCGCCACCCAATAGCCCCATCATTGAGCCAACCGACAGATCGATCTCGGCGGAGATAATGACAAACACCATACCAACCGCCAGAATGCCGGTGATCGCCGTTTGCCTTAACAGATTGGAGAGATTACGCGCGCTGAGATACGCCCCATCGGTCATGTAGGTGAAAAAGAGCATGATGGCGATGATGGCGGCAATCATCACGTAGACTTGAAGATTGATGCTTTTCAACCGTTGCAGCATCGGGGCAGAGCCAACGACATGTTGTTGTTCAGACTGCGATGTTTTCAGCACGATGTTCACTCCTCAATGCAGCTTCCATAACCTGTTCCTGAGTTAAATCACGATTGATCAAATCCGCTTTGATACGCCCCTGATGCATCACCAACACCCGATCGCTCAACCCCAGCACTTCGGGTAATTCGGAAGAAATGACAATGACGGCAATGTGCTGTTTTACCAGCGCATTAATGAGCTTATAGATTTCATATTTGGCACCGATATCGATGCCGCGTGTGGGTTCGTCGAGAATCAGAATCCGAGGGTTCAGCAGCAGGCATTTCGCCAACACCGCCTTTTGCTGGTTGCCACCGCTTAGCCGGGCGATCGCTAGTTCCGGACTGGACGTTTTCACCTTCAGGTTCGTCAGCGACTGCCGGATGATGTCCTGCTCACGGGCATCATCCAGCATGGAAAACGCTCCCGTGAATTGGTCGAGTGCCGCCAACGTCATATTCTGTGCCACACTCATCACTGGGACGATGCCGTCCTTCTTACGATCCTCCGGCACCATCGCAATCCCCTGCGCCATGGCGTGCTGGCAGCTATTGATGGTCACCGACTTATCGTCAATAAAGATGTCGCCTTGCCAACGACCGTGATAGGCACCAAACAGACACTGCACCGTCTCCGTTCGCCCCGATCCAACCAGCCCGGCAATGCCGAGAATTTCACCTCGGTGTAGAGCAAACGAGACATCATCCACCCGACGAATATGGCGATTGACGGGGTGCCAGGCGGTAAGATGCTCTACGCGTAACACTTCTTCACCAATAACATGCGGTTCATTGGGATAAAGCTCCGTCAGCTCTCGCCCCACCATCATGGCAATGATCTGATCCTCGCTCAGCTCGACCGCTGGGCGCGTACCAATATGTTTTCCATCGCGAATCACGCAAATCACATCGGAAATAGCTTTAACTTCGTTGAGCTTGTGCGAAATATAGATACAAGCAATACCGTGATCGCGCAGATCCTGAATGATCTCCAGCAGAATACCCGTTTCCCGTTCGGTCAATGAGGCCGTTGGCTCATCCAGCACCAGCAGACGCACCTGCTTGTTCAGCGCCTTGGCGATTTCCACCAGTTGCTGCTGGCCTAACCCAAGCTCCCCTACTCTGGTATTCGGGTCGACGGCCAGCTTGACCTGTTCCAACATGCGCTGGCAGCGTAGATACATATTGTCGTAATCCATCACGCCAAAACGCGTCCACTCATTACCCAGGAACATGTTCTCCAACACCGTCATCTCTTTCACCAGTGCCAATTCCTGATGAATAATCGCGATGCCTTTTTGCTCCGTATCACGGATATGGTTGGCACGCAGCTCATCACCAGAAAAGAGAATCTGCCCGTCATAGCTGCCATGTGGGTAGATGGCACACAACACCTTCATTAAGGTAGATTTTCCTGAGCCATTCTCGCCGCATAGCGACAAGACCTGACCCGCTTCCAGTATCAAACTGACATTATCGACAGCTTTCACCGTACCAAACGCCTTCGTGATGTTTTTCATTTCCAACAGATGCGACATCATGACCTCCATGATTCACGGTGTCTCAGACCTCGTCTGCGACAGTGGCGAACCACAACTTCGTGTCGTGGTTCGGTGAGCGTCTTTCCTGCATCCTGAAATCTAGTGGCTACGACGTGCGTTAATACACATCCGCTTTTTTGTGGAAACCATCAGCAATGACGGTGGAATCGATATTGGACTTATCGACGGGAATCGGCGTCAGTAAGAAGGAAGGGATATCTTTCAACCCATTGTTTAACTTAGCGTTAGACTCAGGTGTTTTGCCGGAACCGAGCGACACGGCGATATCTGCGGCATCTTTCGCCAACTTGCTGATCGGCTTATAGACCGTCATGGTCTGTGTTCCAGCGACAATCCGTTTGATCGCCGCCAGATCGGCATCCTGACCGGAAATAGCCACTTTCCCAGCCAATCCCTGTGCGGCAAGTGCCTGAATCGCCCCACCCGCCGTCGCATCGTTCGACGCAACCACCGCGTCAATCTTATTGCTGTTCGCCGTTAGCGCATTTTCCATAATTTTCAGCGCATTCTCTGGTAACCAGGCATCGACCCATTGATCGCCGGCCACTTTGATTTTTCCGCTTTCGATCAGCGGAGTAAGTACTTTCATTTGCCCCTGACGAAACAGCTTCGCGTTATTATCAACGGGTGAACCGCCCATTAAGAAGTAGTTCCCGCTGGGCACCTTATCGACGAGATATTTCGCCTGTAGCTCACCAACCTTTTCATTATCAAATGAAATATAAAAATCCACATCTGCATTATTAATCATGCGATCGTAAGCAAGCACTTTTATTCCTTCACGTTTTGCTTCCGCAATAACATTGCCAAGTACCTGGCCGTTATAAGGAATAATAACTAATACATCGACACCGCGATTGATCATGTTTTCTATTTGAGAAATTTGCGTTGCTTCATTACCGTTTGCTGATTGAACAAAAACATCCGCGCCCTGCTTTTTAGCCTGCTCAACAAAAATATCGCGATCTTTCTGCCAGCGTTCAAGACGCAAATCATCAATCGCCATACCTATTTTAACATCCTTCGCGAATCCGGGCTGACAAGCTAAAGTGAATACGGCACAAGCTGAGAGTAAAAAATGGTTAACTTTCATCATAGCGTACCTTTTTTATTTAAGATGCAGGGCCTAAGACGCCAATACCAATAGCCAGATGAGTATTGTCGCTAAACATTCCCCCATCAATTACAGATTTTTATCCTCCAATTATGTTTTTTGGTTTAATTCCTATTTTTTGATACGAGTCATATTTTATTGTTGAGCGACATGTTCATGTTGTTACTTATTGCGGGGCGCATTCAGAGTAAAATACCGTCATTTTTTGCGACACAGCGCACATTTAATAATTCTCTGAATTTCAGTGTGAAATAACGTAATTGAGGAAACCTTCATCCACTCCGAAAATTAATCCCATTCCCGTCTCTTCCGTCTGGGTGGTTTCTAAGGAGTTAACGATGCAAGCCTATTTTGAACAGATCGAAAAAGTCCGTTATGAAGGTAGCCAAAGCGACAATCCCTTCGCCTTTCGTCACTACAATCCCGATCAGGAAATTCTCGGTAAACGTATGGCGGATCATTTGCGTTTTGCCGTCGCGTATTGGCATACGTTCTGCTGGAACGGTGCGGATATGTTCGGCATCGGCTCTTTTGCCCGGCCGTGGCAACAGTCAGGTGACGCATTGGAGCTGGCGAAGCGCAAGGCTGACATCGCATTCGAATTCTTTCAAAAACTGGGGGTGCCTTACTACTGCTTTCATGACGTCGATGTCGCGCCAGAAGGGAACTCACTGAAAGAGTATCTACATAACTTTGCCGTGATCACCGATGTGCTGGCGGAAAAGCAGCAGGCTAGCGGTGTGAAGCTGTTGTGGGGCACCGCCAACTGTTTCACTCATCCTCGCTATGGTGCAGGCGCAGCCACCAACCCTGACCCTGATGTGTTTGCCTGGGCGGCCACTCAGGTATTCACTGCAATGAACGCCACCCAAAAACTGGGCGGTGAAAACTATGTACTATGGGGCGGGCGCGAAGGGTATGAAACGTTGCTCAACACCGACCTGCGACAGGAACGTGAGCAGATTGGCCGCTTCATGCAGATGGTTGTCGAGCATAAACACAAAATCGGTTTTCAGGGCATGCTGCTCATTGAGCCAAAACCACAGGAACCGACCAAACACCAGTACGATTACGATGTCGCCACTGTTTATGGCTTCCTCAAACAGTTTGGGCTGGAAAAAGAGATTAAAGTCAACGTGGAAGCCAACCACGCAACGCTGGCAGGCCATTCATTCCACCATGAAATCGCCACCGCTGTCGCGCTGGGCGTTTTCGGATCGGTCGATGCGAACCGCGGCGATCCGCAGCTTGGCTGGGACACCGATCAGTTCCCTAACAGCGTGGAAGAGAACGCGCTGATCATGTATGAAATTCTCAAAGCGGGCGGCTTTACGACGGGTGGCTTAAACTTTGACGCCAAAGTTCGCCGTCAGAGCACCGATCGTTATGACCTTTTCCATGCGCATATCGGCGCGATGGATACGATGGCGCTGGCGCTCAAGGCTGCCGCCAGAATGATTGAAGATGATAAGCTCAATCAACTGGTCGCCAAGCGCTATGCAGGCTGGAACGGGGAATTGGGTCAGCAAATCCTGCAAGGGAACGCCTCGCTGGAATCACTTGCCCGCTATGCGGAAAGCCATCAACTGGCGCCACAGCACCAGAGTGGCCAGCAGGAATTGCTGGAAAATCTGGTTAACCGCCACCTATTTGGCTAAAACGGTACGCTCACCTACTGCGACAGATTAAACCCTGTCGCAGAGGCTTATCAGGAGCCACTATGTATATCGGTATTGATCTGGGTACGTCCGGTGTTAAAGCCATCTTGCTGGATGAAAAAGGCGAGGTGGTTGCCAGCCATAGCGCTGCGCTGAGCATTTCTCGTCCGCACCCGCTCTGGTCGGAGCAGGCACCTGAAGACTGGTGGCAAGCAACCGATCGGGCGCTACAGGCGTTGGCGGCAACGCACAATCTTCGCGCCGTGAAAGCTCTGGGGCTGACTGGGCAAATGCACGGTGCCACGTTGTTGGATACCCGCCAGAACGTGCTACGACCCGCGATTCTCTGGAATGACGGACGTAGTGCGGCTCAATGCCGAACGCTGGAACAGTGGGTGCCCACATCACGCCAGATAACCGGAAACCTGATGATGCCAGGTTTTACCGCGCCCAAGCTGAAATGGGTACAAGAAAACGAAAGCGACATCTTCCGCCAAATAGACAAAGTCCTGTTGCCGAAAGACTATCTGCGCTGGCGTCTGACGGGGGAGTTCGCCAGCGATATGTCCGATGCAGCTGGAACCCTCTGGCTGGATGTCGCTAAACGGGACTGGAGCGACACTCTGCTGGAAGCCTGCGTGCTGAGCCGCGAACACATGCCAACACTGTATGAAGGCTGCCAGATTACCGGTTATCTGCGATCTGACATCGCCAACCGCTGGGGTATGGATTCCGTCCCCGTGATTGCAGGTGGAGGAGATAACGCAGCAGGCGCGATTGGCGTCGGGCTGTATCAAACCGGTCAGGCGATGCTGTCCCTCGGCACATCTGGCGTTTACTTCGCCGTTAGCGACGGTTTTCTCAGTAATCCGCAACAGGCTGTCCACAGCTTCTGCCATGCGCTGCCGAATACCTGGCACCTGATGTCCGTCATGTTAAGCGCAGCATCCTGTCTGGATTGGGTCGCTCGCCTGACGCACGCCGAGAGCGTGCCCGCACTGTTGCAGGAAATAGCCTCAACGCCAGCCAACAACACGATAACGCCGGTGTGGTTCTTGCCCTATTTATCCGGTGAGCGCACACCACACAATAACCCCGATGCCAAAGGGGCATTCTGGGGACTGACCCATCAACACGGCCGCCCAGAACTGGCAAAAGCGGTACTGGAAGGTGTGGGATTTGCACTTGCCGATGGAATGGACGCGCTGCATATGACGGGACTAAAGCCCGATAGTATTACGCTGATTGGAGGTGGTGCACGCAGCGCCTACTGGCGGCAAATGCTGGCGGATATCAGCGGCCAAACGCTGGAATACCGCACGGGAGGGGATGTCGGCCCTGCGCTCGGTGCTGCCCGCCTGGCGCAAATCGCCATGCATCCGCATACGCCACTGGCAGAACTCTTGCCACCGCTACCGCTGGAGCAGATTCATCAGCCGAATACCCAGCGCCACACCGACTATGCCGAGCGGAGGCATACATTTAAGGCTCTCTACGAACAGCTTAAACCATTGATGTAAAAACTAATCCGCCGTCAACTTACCCAACGACGCACATCGATTTTCTGTAGCGCCATCGAAAGCAGCAGGCCTGCCACCAGCGCGATGGCGAAGACATAGAAAATATCGAGAACAGGGTGCGACGGCAACGCAACATCATGTGTACGCAGGTAGTGAATAATCAACGCATGAAACCCGTAAATCGCCAGAGAGTGGCGCGAAATCGTGGCAAAGCCCGGTAAAATCCGCTGGCTAAAGTAATGCTTAAACACCACCAGCAGGCTGACCGCAGCCAGAAACACCAACGGGCCACAGTAGATATAAAACGTTGGGGTGAACGTATCGTTCAATAATGTGTGGTGCTTCGTTCCCATCGCAACCAATGCGACACACGCGATGAAGAAGGGGATAGCGGCAAGCGCGACTTTCTTTGGCACATCCAACATGCCCAACGCACGCCCCAGCACGGCATACAGTACGTAGTAAAACGTATCGCCGTAAATATAGAGATTAACAGGCAGTAATTTAAAGCCTTCAAACCCCACACGCCCCGTATTGGGATTAGCGACAACAGCCAATAAGACAATCAAGACAGCCAAATATTTGCCCGATACGGGTTTGACGGTAATCAGTGGGGAGAGCAGATAAATCACGATAATGGCGTAGAAAAACCATAAGTGATAAAAGATCGGTTTTTGCAGCGCATGATGCAATGAGTTCAGGCCATTAATTGGCGTGAGCGTCGCAATATAGATCAGCGCGACCGTACTATAAAAAAGCAGACATAAACCGATACGTAGAAAATGTTTCTTCCCCGCACTGCGTTCACCAAAGAATAAGTAGCCCGAGATCATGAAAAACAGTGGGACACAGACGCGCGAAGCCGAGTTCAGGATATTCGCCACATCCCAATGACCATCGCCCGGCATGCCGCCCGCAGTAATATAATAGGTTGTACTATGGATCAGAACGACCATCATGCAGGCCAGCGCCCGCAGGTTATCAATCCAGCCGATCTTATCCGTCATGTACAACCTCTTGAAAGCAAAGCGCTATTCAAAACAGCGTAGCCGTTGTTAAGCGCTGACACAATCAACTCTCCATCATCAGCGACCAACAACCGGGCAAATCCTCCTGTAAGGACGGCTTAATACGGAAAATGGTGTTGATTTAAGCCATGTGCGCCTACGGTGGCAAGCGCGTAGGGTTTTAACTGTTAGAACAGCCCCATCGGCTTATCAGAATAACTCACCAACAGACACTTGGTCTGCTGATAGTGATCCAGACTCGACCAGCCTGAATACCGCGCCCCACTCCGCTTTTGCCTTGTGCACGGCATTCAACGCATGGTCAATATCTCGCGTTGTCGAACTGGCCACTTCACACATCGGCTGACCCGTTACTGGCGTCAAATTGACAAAATACTGACCCGCATCAGGTGGTGAAAAAAGAGGCAAACAGTAAACCGTTACAGTGAGCTTATACGGGGTAGGGAGTTAGCGACAGGATTCGGCCAGAGAAGAAGGCAACTCTTCGAGTTGACGCACAGTTTCTTTCCTGTTGCAGGAAAAATACACATTGCTATGCGAGCACGCTCGCTGTTCCTGGAGAAAAATTCGCATCCCTTCGGGCACGGTGAAATAATACGTTCAATTTCCAGGGTGACTAACATGCAGGTATTTCAGGTGGAAGAGGTTCATTTAGGCGCAACGCAACATTCGGTCAACCATCCTGATTCGCTACACCAGCCACAGCCTGACTGGCTGGCGGAAGAGGTGCCCATTGCGCTGGTTTATAACGGCATTTCACATGTAGTGATGATGGCGTCACCGAAAGAGTTGGAACAGTTTGCTCTCGGGTTTTCCTTATCTGAAGGTATTATCCAATCACCAGCAGATATCTACGGCATTGATGTACAGCCAGCCTGTAATGGTATTGAAGTGCATATTGAGCTTTCCAGTCGGCGCTTTGCCGGGCTAAAAGAACGACGCAGATCGATGGATGGGCGCACGGGCTGTGGCGTATGTGGCGTAGAGCAGCTTGCGGAAATCGGCAAACCGGTGATGCCCCTGCCCTTCACCCAGACATTTTCCCTCAGCAAGCTTGAAAACGCACTGGTGCGGCTGCGCGATGTACAGAAGATTGGCCAGATGACGGGTTGTACCCATGCCGCCAGTTGGATAGCGTCAGACGGCACGCTGTGCGGCGGCAGTGAAGACGTTGGCCGCCATGTCGCACTGGATAAATTACTTGGCACCCGAGCAAAACAAGGGTGGCAACAGGGTGCGGCACTGGTTTCCAGCCGAGCCAGCTATGAAATGGTACAAAAGTCTGCCATGTGTGGCGTGGAAATCCTGTTTGCGGTCTCAGCAGCTACCTCGCTGGCTGTTGATGTTGCACAACGTTGCAACCTGACGTTGGTGGGGTTTTGTCGACCAGGGCAGGCAACCATTTACACACACCCGCAGCGCCTGAGCGAATAAGGGCAGCGTGAAGTATGACGAGCATAGATTAATTTGTTTTTAGATAATGCAATAACGGCATAACCGTTTGTTATCATGAAGTAAAGCAATAGAGTTCACGACATCAGACCGAGAATAATCATTTTCAATATCATTTAATTAACTATAATGAACGTATTGCTTACGCGGTACTCATAGAACAGTACCGTAACATTTTTTTTACCATGGAGATGCTAAAATGAGTTATTCACTGCCATCGCTGCCATATGCTTATGACGCACTGGAACCGCATTTCGACAAAGAGACGATGGAAATTCACCATTCCAAACACCATCAGGCTTATGTCAATAATGCTAATGCCGCGCTGGAATCTCTGCCTGAGCTGGCTAAATTGTCTGTTGAAGAGCTGATTGCTCAACTGGATAAAGTCCCTGCTGAGAAAAAAGCAGCACTGCGTAACAACGCGGGCGGCCACGCTAACCACAGCCTGTTCTGGAAAGGCCTGAAAGTAGGTACAACGCTGGCTGGCGATCTGAAAGCAGCCATCGAGCGCGATTTCGGTAGCGTTGATGCGTTTAAAGAAAAATTTGAACAAGCCGCTGCAACTCGCTTTGGTTCTGGCTGGGCTTGGCTGGTTCTGAAAGACGACGGCAAACTGGCTGTGGTTTCTACTGCAAACCAGGACAGTCCACTGATGGGTGAAGCCATTTCTGGTACTTCTGGCTACCCAATCGTCGGTCTGGACGTGTGGGAACACGCTTATTACCTGAAATTCCAAAACCGTCGCCCAGATTACGCTAAAGCATTCTGGAACGTGCTGAACTGGGACGAAGCTGCTGCTCGCTTCGCTAGCGCGAAAAAATAAAACGTCTGGGTGCCTGATACGATCAGGTGACTTCTGCGTTTGAATATAAACTGGAATAACAGTCTGTTATTCCAGTTTTTTATTGTACCTACCCTATTTCAAGCCTCATGTATGTAGGCAATACCCGTTCATCTTTGAGCCTCTCCCCAGCAGGCCGCCGCTTACTGGCACGTAAAGTTTCAGAGCAGAATGCCGATATCTACTGCGGGTTTTTATCATGCTGTTTTGCAGGATTGGCTTGGCACGCGGTAATCCGAGATGCTAGCACCGCTAATCAAGTGTGCATCGGGATAGTGAATTTGGCTCAATACGATATAGTGGTGAAATATGATGGCTATAAATTTTGACAATCTAAAAGTCGGTAAAAAATTAGGATTGGGCTTTTTCCTGATCCTGCTGATGACCATGGTAATTGCTGGCGCAGGCATTATGCATGTAAGTTCGCTAAAAGACAGTATTGATAAAGTGAATTTAAGTAACAGCATCAATGATGAGATCAACCAGGCTAAGTATTATCGCGCATTATACGGTGCCAATTATAATCCTGATGATATAAAAAAGAATATTGAGCATATTTCCAATATCAGTAAACTCGCTGAAAAAACAAAAGAATTTAGCTGGCCAGAAAATGATGCAAATAAAATATCGAATATACCTATATTAATCAATGACTATCAGGAAAAACAAAAAAATTATATTAATGCAGTGAATAATAAAGATGCTGTGAGAAAAAGCTGGAATATTTCAACGACGGAAAAACCACTACAACAACTCAACGATCAATTAAAGATAGACAACAATAGCGCTAACCTTCAATTATTACTTTCTGACCTAAACCAAAAACTGATTGCTGTTCGTTACCACGTTCGTGGTTTATTACTCTCAACGGATAAAGAATCCGAAGAAAAGCTGACGGATGCGATCAACGCCGCACAAACGTCATTAACCTTCCTGTATCAGAGCCTGTCTGCTGAACAGCGTGAAACGCTGGCGCCGATTCTGACGATCATGAATAATTATGAAGAACAAGTGTTGGCCTATATGCCCGCCTATCAAGAAGAAATGGCTCAGGCAGGGCAAATGCAAGTTGTTGCCGATCAGTTAAATGCCGTTATTACATCACTGCTTAGCGATCAGTTGGCCGCGTCACAGGCAGACATTCGCAGTGCCAAGCTGCAAATGAGCATCACCGCACTGATTACGCTGTTACTTGGTCTACTGATTTCCTGGTTTATTTCGCGTCAAATCACTACCCCACTGGGTCGCACGCTGAACATGGCTGAAAAAATCGCAACAGGCGATCTTACCATGTCCATCAACACTACCCGTAAAGATGAGCTGGGTCAGTTAATGAGTGCGATGTCGAAAATGAATGACAACCTGCACAATATGATCGATGACATTCGCGTCGGCGTCAGCCAGATTTCTAACGCATCTGGTGAGATCGTCGCAGGCAATACCGATTTATCTTCACGTACCGAGCAACAGGCCGCGGCCGTTGAACAAACCGCCGCCAGCATGGAGCAACTCACCGCTACGGTTAAGCAAAACGCAGACAACGCACACCACGCCAACAAACTGGCCATCAGCGCTTCCCACACCGCGAAACAGGGTGGCGAACAGGTAAATAACGTGGTGCAAACCATGACCGCGATTGAGAACAGCTCCAAACGTATCGCGGAAATTACGTCCGTCATCAACAGCATCGCCTTCCAGACTAACATTCTGGCATTGAACGCCGCGGTAGAAGCCGCCCGTGCTGGTGAGCAAGGCCGTGGCTTTGCCGTTGTCGCCAGCGAAGTTCGTAGTTTGGCTCAGCGCAGTTCTCAGGCCGCGAAGGAAATTGAAGGCCTGATCTCTGAATCGGTTAATCAAGTATCACGCGGTGCGACGCTGGTCGGCAATGCGGGCAAAACCATGAACGATATCGTCACCTCTATCGCGCAGGTGCATGACATCATGGGTGAAATTGCCACCGCATCAGATGAACAAAGCCGGGGAATTACTCAGGTTAACCAGGCAATTGTTGAGATGGACAGCACCACACAGCAGAACGCCGCACTGGTGGAACAATCCTCTGCTGCTGCCGACTCGCTGGAAGAGCAGGCGAGACTGCTGAAGCAGGCCGTGTCCGTCTTCCGCCTGGCCAACGCACAGCATGATGACACGCCGGCCGGCATCGCGTTTAACAACCAAACGCATCGTCTGCACGCACCTCGCTAAGAGTAAAAACAGCAGAGCACTAAAAATGACAAAACCCCTGTTAAGACAGGGGTTTTGTTAAGTAATTCAGTATCCTCTGTCTACGCAGAGAAAGGCCTCAGAACGATTTCGGGGCGTAGCCTGTCATCTCTTTTAAGCCCATTTCGCGCCCGAGTGCGGTCATCGGGTGCACAATGACCAAACCGCGAACGCTCTTCTTCAACGTCCCCATATCAGCCTGCTCTTTTTTCGTAATCGCACGGTTGAAAGGTAGGTTCACTAATTTCTGCGCTTCTTTGCTAAGTTTCTGTTCTCTCACGTTACGCAGGCGCTCAATCTCAGCCGTGAGCTTTTCGCAAGCTTCCAGATTGAGTGCGATGGCTTCGGCATCACCTTGTGCCAGCAGCGTAGTCTGCTTATGCGTCAGCTTATCCAATTGGTCGCTAAGGCGTTTGATCTCTGCTTTTTCCTGCTCTTTCATAAAAGATAACCTATATAACGGGAGAATAATGCGGGGCACAGCATACACTATACGCTAAATAATTCGAGTTGTTGAAAGCCCCGTCAGCTTGAAGTATGACGACTTGGGCTAATGTGGAGTGATGTCGCTGAATGGGGCTAAAATGCCTTTTTCAGACTGATTTGCGCAATCAATGCGGTCAGGGATAAAACCAGTGTGGAACGCACCATCTGCTGGTAACGCTGCTGTTGCATGCTCACCAGAAGCGGGTCGGCAGCTTCTGCTACGGGCGGCAAAGCAGGTTCTGCGGGCAACGCAGCAACGCAGTGCAGCTCGCCGATAGGCCCCAGAATTTCATCATCGGTAAAACGATAATGGCGATCGTCATGCGCCAATTCTTCGCCCAGCGCCATTAATAGTTCCGCATCTTCGTACTCTTTACGGCTGATCATGCCCAAGCCATAAATCAATTTCAGGCGCACGGAAAGGTCGCCCAGTGGCCCCGTTCCCGTCATCAGAGGTTCAACGGCATATTTCACCGCATAGTCATCTTTACGGAACACCTGCAACATCAGGATGCTGACCGCTTCAGCCAGCAATTCAACAGCACAGAGCATAAAATCACGCACTGTCTTCCCTGAGTTCAGCGCTTCCAGAACCCGGTTTTCAAACGCCTGTGTTTCTTCCATCGTCACTTCTCGACCCTTTAAACCCGCACACAGCCTACCCCATCTCGGTAGCATGCTTACCGGCAGGTGTGGCGACATCACATCCCCGACGTCGCCCGTATACCTTTACAGCGGGTCGAAAAGACCACACCTGCCTGGTGACGAGACGCGCCGATTACTGCATGGCGTTATACACATTCACTGCTTGCGCGACAACCTCGCTGTCGGCATCCAGACCAGAAATCTGCACTAGCGCCGCCTGCACACCCTGGGTGTGGATTAACTCAGCCAGCTCCAACGCCTGCGGATCTTGCTCGCTGCGATAATGCATCGCGGCAGCAATGCCAGTAATCAGGTTATCATGCGGCAAATGGTATTCCAGCGTTCCCAGCAGCGGCTTGATCAGACGGTCTCCTGCACTCAGCTTACGCAGCGGCTGACGGCCAACGCGATCCACATCATCATGCAGATGGGGGTTTTCAAAGCGGCTGAGAATCTTGTTGATATAGGCAGCGTGCTTATCCGCATCAAAACCGTAGCGCTTGATGAGTACCGCACCGCTCTCTTCCATGGCCCCTTTGACCACAGCTCTGACCTTCGGATCGAGAATCGCATCGCGGATCGTTTGATGGCGCGCCTGCCGACCGAGGTAGGCCGTAATCGCATGACCTGTGTTCAACGTGAACAGCTTACGCTCGACAAACGCCATCAGATTGTCAGTCAGTTCCATACCGGGAATCGCTGGCGGTTCACCGCAAAACTGGGTTTTATCGACAATCCACTCACTGAAGGTTTCTACCGTTACCGCCAGCACATCATCGCTACCCGCTTCGGAAGGCGGTACGATGCGATCCACGGCGGAATCGACGAATCCCACATGCTCAACCACCCATTCCTGATGGCCTTCCGGCAGCAGTTTCAACACATGTTGTTTTAACTGGCTGGTACCACGCACCATATTTTCACAAGCAATAATGTTCAACGGCCGGGTGTTACCGTCGTCATGACGCTTAACCAGCCCCTGAGCGATAGTTCCGGCGATTTTTTCCAGAATCTGCGGCCCCACTGCGGTCGTCACCAGATCGGCCACAGCAATAAGCGCGACAGCATCCTGACTGCCGCTGTGAACAGCGCTAACGTTGCTGACGGTATCAAGGCGCGTGTTATCACCGACAATCCGCACCGTGTAGCTTGTACGGCTGTTCAGAGCATCCAACAGCGGCTGATTGACGTCAGCAAATGTCAGTTCGACGTTGGCATCTGCCAACAATTTACCAATAAATCCACGGCCAATATTACCCGCGCCAAAATGTAATGCTTTCATGAGACATAACCTTAAAAAAACATAAAAAGAGGCCGCCCGAAGGCGGCACAAGCCACGTCAATTAGGCACTCTTTTTACCGGAGAGTAAGTCGAGGACTTCCTGAACATCCTGGGTGTGTGCCAGACGTTCAATAACGGCATCATCATCCAGCGCGTTGGTCAGGCTGGTGATGACCTGAATATGTTCGTTGTTGCGAGCAGCAATCCCAATAACCAGACGTGCAACCTCGTCTTCTTCATCGCCAAAGCGAACGCCTTCAGGATATTGGCAGAAAACAACGCCTGTTTTCAGCACGCGGTCTTTCGCTTCAATCGTACCGTGCGGCACGGCAATCGATTCGCCCAGATAGGTGGAAGTCAGTTTTTCACGTTCCAGCATCGCCTCAACATACGCAGGCTCGACATAGCCGCCTTTCACCAGTTGCTCACCGGCGAAACGAATTGCCTGCTCTTTGTCTGTCGCATGCTGATTCAGGAACACATTGCCAGCACCCAGTTGGAACAGGTTAGTCGGCGTGTCAGCTACAGCGGGTGCAGGCGTTGTTACGGCTTCAGGCTGCGCAGTACCCTGTGCTGCCACCAGACGAGCCGCCAGATCGCTATACAGACCGCTATCCAGGAAGTTGGTCAGAGAAATGTGCTGTGCCTGTGGCGCGTGGCGCATCGCACGCTCAGTCAGATCGCGGTGCGTAATGACCAGATCAACATCGTCCGGCAGGCTATTGATCGCGCTGTTGGTCACCGAAATATTGGTCAGCCCGGCATCCTGAACTTTCTTACGCAGCACACCAGCCCCCATCGCGCTGGAACCCATACCGGCGTCACACGCTACGATGATTTTACGCACGGTGCTCATATCACCACTGACACCGACGTTAGTCGCCGTGCCTTTAGAGGACGTTTTCATTTCCTGCACGCGACGTGTTGCCTCGCTCAGGTCTTCCTCTTTTTGCTTGGTGCTTTTCAGTAGAATTGCCGACACGATGAAGGACACCGCAAAAGCCGCTGCAATCGCGGCCAGGTTAGCGAAGTAAGCGCCTTTTGGCGTCATCGCCAATACCGCCAGAATCGAGCCTGGAGACGCTGGAGAAACCAGACCACCGCCCAGCACGCTCAGCGTAAACACACCAGTCATCCCGCCCAGAATTACCGCGATAATCAGACGCGGGTTCATCAGCACGTAAGGGAAGTAGATTTCGTGAATCCCGCCCAGGAAGTGGATAATCGCCGCACCCGGGGCTGATTCTTTCGCGTTACCACGACCGAAGAACATATAAGCCATCAGCACGCCCATTCCCGGGCCTGGGTTCGCTTCGATCAGGAAGAAAATAGATTTGCCAGTTTCCGTCGCCTGCTGAATCCCCAGCGGTGAGAAGATACCGTGGTTGATGGCATTGTTCAGGAATAGAATTTTCGCAGGTTCAACGAAGATGGACGTAAACGGCAAGAGGTTGTTCTGAACCATCAGGTTAACGCCGGAAGCCAGCACCTGAGAGAAGACTTCAACCAGTGGACCAATTGCCAAAAACGAAAGAATTGCCAACAACATACCAATAATACCGGCAGAGAAGTTGTTGACCAGCATTTCAAAGCCGCTCTTGATTTTACCGTCGACTATGCGGTCAAAACGCTTGATCACCCAGCCACCCAACGGACCGACTATCATGGCGCCGAGGAACATCGGGATATCAGTCCCGACGATCACCCCCATCGTCGTAATGGCACCCACCACACCACCACGCTCACCGAATACCAGACGTCCGCCGGTATAACCAATCAATAATGGCAGCAAATACGTGATCATCGGATCGACAAGTTTCGCCAACGTATCATTGGGGATCCAGCCGGTGGGGATAAACAGTGCGGTAATGATACCCCAAGCGATAAATGCGCCAATATTGGGCATCACCATATTGCTGAGGAAGCGACCAAAGTTTTGCACTTTGATCTTAATATCTGGTGAAAGCATAAAAACACACCCCTATTGAAACGCGCTGACAATAAGAGCGCGTGGTAATTATCGTGAGACGGCGTGGCAACGTGTATTAGTCGCAGCGATGGTGCAACACCGACAGCTTTATTTTTACCGAGATATCGACGGTTACCGAAAGCTCAGCTGTTATAAAAACACCGCTTGCCACAAAAATATTTCCGTCATTATTACTGTATGCAGCGCGGACTCTAACACGCTGTTTTCATACCGCAACCTCATGGCAGGAACGTGACAAAAATCACACAACCACCCTACATCAACGATACAAATAGGTGATTTACTTCACAAAAAACCGTTAAAAATGAAAAACTAAACAGATTTTCAGACAAATACAGCACCCAATATGTGATTTGCATCACATTTTATGGTGCTATGTTTGTTTTGTTTATGTGATGAGAATCACAATTTATTTTCCCCTTCGGTCTGCCAACCCCCTCTTATCCAGAATCGACTCGCCAAGAGGTTATTAGGGATAATTCACGCCATTTACTCCTCTGAGCGCATTCATTACATTCTGCTGCTGCACAGGTAATGCCGCCACCATACTGTTATATTGCACCGCCTGCTGTGCCGTACGGAATTGGACAGATGCGCCGTTAAATACGGCCTGATCGCCCTGAGCCTGAAGGAAATCGCCAACCTGAATCAGGCTTTGTGCAAACGACGTGGCGCTAGGAATAACAGGTAACAACGCATTACTCGGCTGTATTACCGTGCTCGCATAGAGTCGCTCATAAGGAATTTGCACCTCTTCGGGCTGCTTTAACGCGCGGTGGGCATTGTCAGCCTGCGCTTTTGCCGCCTGAATATGCTGCGCCAACAGGCTCATGGTTCCGACTGATTGCCTGAGCGCATCACGCTGCGTCAGATAGTCTTTAGGGACGCGAATTCGAGAAACTTGCCCCAGCATCGGCGTCAAACTGCCGGACACAGCTTGATGAAATTGCTGAGAAAAGGTGGTTAAGATCGCATAATCGTTGGCAAAATTGCCAAAATTCTTCTTCTGCTCTTCCGTCAATGTCGGCAGTTTCCCATCCTGCTGCGACTGTACGCTTTGCAGGAACGCAACGAATGCCTTCCGCTGATCGGCTTCGCTGTCACCACAGGCAGCCAACTGCAATGCCGCTAAAATAACCAGAACTGGCAGCAGCCAGCGTGAACGGTACGTCATCAGCCTTCTCATTCCCTACTCCTGTTATGCTTACTGCCCCGCCAGCCGTGCTTTACTCAGACAGAAACACGCTGGCGACGGATTTTCCATGACAAGATTTTCTACGATATAAGCATAGTCGAATCGGACTGGCTGTGTAGAAAAAGGCCAGTCTCGACGGTCAAAAGAAAGAAAAGCCAGTATGGTTATTGTTTAATCAGAAACATATTATTAAAATTGCGTTTCATCCCGCATTTTTATCCGAATAAAAGGAACGCCCAAAAGGTGAGGTTACTCGACAATATGAAAAAATAGATTTCAAAACAAAATTATTACCAAGGTAATGAATATACGACCTTAAATAAAAAGTGATTCTTTTAGCACGATAGCTTCATTTTTATCTTATTTTTAACAAACGGACGATTTGACTACTCTATGCTTAATATATTACCACTTGAAACATGGCTTTTTATTGCTGTGATCCTTGCCTACTTCATCTATAGCAATCAGAATTTTACCGAGAAGAAAGCTCATGAGTCGCCAGGAATCCTCATTACTATAGGAATATTGGCAACTTTTCTGGGCATTGCATTAGGCCTAGCATCATTCGATATGAATGATGTGGAAAATAGCCTACCAAAGCTGATTAATGGTATAAAAACCGCATTTTGGGCCTCTGTTGCGGGTGTGGCTTGTGCATTAATGACAAAATGGCGCTATGCATTCCGTGGTGTAAGAACAAAAAGCAACCAACCAACACCCACTGATTCCACAATTGACGATATTGTCCAACATCTACAGAGCTCTACAGAATCAATTCACCGATTGCATTATGCTATCGCAGGAAATGAAGACGCATCTTTGCTGACACAGTTAAAATTAATGCGCGGAGATCAAAACGATAAGCTAACCAATATTCATAATGCATTCACTGAGTTTGCAAAAAATCAAACTGAAAACAACTCAAAAGCATTAATTGAAGCATTAAAAGAAGTTATTCATGATTTTAATGAGAAAATTGGTGAACAATTTGGCGACAATTTCAAACAGCTAAATGAAGCTGTTGGTAAAATAAATGAATGGCAACAACAATACAGCCTACAAACACGAGAGATGATTGTTCAACAAACTCAAACAACAGCGAATATGCAGAAAGCGACCCAATCCTTTACCGAAGTCCTGACACAGTCAGAATCATTTACTCAGGTTGCAAAAGATATTCATCAAACGATTGGGACTATATCTAGTTTAGAGAAAGGTATAGAAGAAAATTTAAAACAACTAGCTGAATTAATTGAATCTTCAAAAACAGGTATCCCTGAAATAGAAAAAGGAATCATGGCTATCATAGAGGATGTGAGGAACGGAGCTACAGCCTCCGCCACAGCCATTGAAAATAGTGTTTATACTGTAACGCAAACATTGGAATCATCCACAGCCGATTTTAGCAACCAGATGATAGGTAGTTCAAAAACAATGTTTGATGCTATAAGAAACCAAAATCAGGAAATGCAAAAATCTGTGCAGCAAACAGGCACAGAGCTACAAGAGCAGATAACACGCCTTTCTCAAGATCTCACTAAATATATGCAGAAACACAATGAAGATGTCACAAATAATATTGTCGAGCTGAATAAAAAAACAGAGCAACAGGTTCAAACATTAGATGCAGCTCTAGCGGCTGCGTTGAAGAAATCTCTCGATAGTCTCGGCCAACAATTAGGGGCGCTGTCTTCTAAATTTGTACAGGATTACGATCCGCTAACAGAAAAGCTAAGAGACGTAGTACGCCTATCCGAGAATTTAAGGGGATAGAAGATGAATAATCCATTACTGACTCGCCCAAAAGTAGATAAAGAGGATTTTTGGATCAGTCTGAGTGATTTAATGACCTCTCTAATGATGATCTTTTTACTTATTTCCGTTGTCTATATGATAAAAGTACAGGAGATGGTTAAGATCCCATCTGTATATAGAAATACCTTACAGGGGCTTGGTCAAGCCTTACAGCACGAATTCAAGGACGATCTAAAACGCTGGCATGCAACAATCGACGAAGATCTAACAGTACGATTCCAAGAGCCAAATATTTTATTTACGACCAGTTCCTCTGAGCTAAAGCCGGAATTTAAAAGTATCTTAGATGAATTTATCCCTCGCTACCTTAGTATTATGACTGATAAAAAATATATCAATAATATTGAGGAAATACGCATTGAGGGACATACATCAACGATGTGGCGAACTGGTGTAAGTGAAAATGATGCTTATTTTCATAACATGGAACTGTCTCAGTCAAGAACTCGGACAACTCTGTCATATATTATGAATATGCCCGCAGTTTCAGGCTCTAAAAGTACCTTAAGTTGGTTTAAAAATCACGTTCGCGCCATTGGATTTTCTTCAGCAAAGCCCATTGATAAAGAAGGGAAAACGATCACATCCCCAGAGCAGATTGAAGATAGTGCGCGTTCTCAACGAGTAGAATTTCGTGTCAGGACGAATGTTGAACGCCAAGTAGCCAATATTGTAGAAAAAGGGAGTAAAATATAATGGATTCGTTTCTCGTCTCTCAACTTCCCAATTTTCTTGAATCGCCAATTTTCAATAAGCTACGTAAGGAAATGAAAGCGGAGATTATCCCACCAATCGCTGATATAAAAATGGACGCACTTGTTCTTGATAAAATACTTTCAACAACAGGGAAAGACATTGATATATTAGAAATAGAAATTAATAGTGACAACACGATTAATTATAAAGATAAACGCGTTATTCTTCATATAAGAGATGTTGCATCTTATGGTGGGAGTATGAGTTTGCCAAAATATCACTTGGCAAACTGTAAAACATTACAAAGAATGTGGGAAAATAATAAAAGTGGAAGATACGTTGCAGCCACCCGCAGTGATGGTCTTTTTACAATAAAATCACAGAATACTGAAAAAACAGAGTGGATCACTAGAGAGGAAAGTTTAGATGTATGTAAATTTTGTCTCGAAACATTAAATTGGAAAAACTACTCTAGAAAATATCAGGATAGAGAAAATATTTTTTCTACTTTTGATCTAAGAGAATTTTTTAGCGTTTATCCAAATTCAGCAACGACGTACAATACCGAGCATAATGACGTTACCGCTCCGATTAATGATTACTCCAAAGATTTCCAGATAATATCAAAACAATATCGAGAGTCAGTTAATTGGCAATGTGCAATTTGCAAAATAATTCTTGAACGTAAAGATTTAAATAAATTTTTACATGTCCACCACCGCGATGGACAAAAAAATAATAATAACAGAAACAATTTACAAGCACTTTGCATTGAATGTCATTCAAATCAAGACAATCACGGCCATATGAAAAATAATCCCCAACTAACATCATTCATTCAAATAAAAGGTGACATGGCCTTCGCTGCAAGCTAAACATCTTTCCCCGAGCTCGTTTCCAACCCGGGGAAAGATTACGTAACGCTATCACCGTTATTGCAGGACGGAAATATCCGCAACCTGCAAGAACAGTTCGCGCAGTTGGCTCAGTAGCGTCAGGCGGTTCACACGCACCTGCTCATCTTCCGCCATGACCATCACCTGATCGAAGAACGCATCGACAGGTTCACGCAGTGAGGACAGCTCAACCAGCGCTTCCTGATAGCGACCTTCAGCGAACAGCGGCGCCAGTTTGTCGCGCAGCACGACAAGGTGCGTTGCCAGCGTAATTTCCGCCGCGTCTTTCAATACGGCAGCATTGACGCTCTCGTTCAGCGTATCGGTAGACTTCGCCAGAATGTTGGAAACGCGCTTGTTAGCCGCTGCCAGCGCCGCTGCGGCATCCAGCGAACGGAAGTGGCTGACGGCTTTGACGCGGGCATCGAAATCAGCCGGGCGGGTAGGACGACGCGCCAATACCGCCTGAATGGTATCCACGCTGTGGCCTTCTTCCTGATACCACGCGCGGAAGCGGCCGAGCATGAACTCAATCACGTCATCCACCACCTTGGCGTTAGACAGCTTATCGCCATACAAACGCACCGCTTCTTCGGTCAGCGTCTGCAAATCGAGCGGCAGACGTTTCTCGACGATGATGCGCAACACACCGAGGGCGGCACGACGTAGCGCAAATGGGTCTTTGTCACCTTTCGGGTGTTGCCCGATGCCAAAAATCCCTGCCAGCGAATCCATCTTGTCGGCAATTGCTAGCGCGCACGCCACCGCAGAAGACGGCAGTTCGTCACCCGCAAAGCGCGGCTGATATTGCTCATTCAACGCAACGGCAACATCTTCCGCTTCGCCATCATGACGCGCATAGTGCATCCCCATCACGCCCTGCGTGTCAGTGAATTCGAACACCATGTTGGTCATCAGGTCACATTTAGACAGCAGACCCGCGCGCGTCGCGTGATTCACATCAGCACCAATCTGACCAGCAACCCAGCCTGCCAGTGCTTGAATACGGTCAGTTTTGTCGCGCAATGAACCCAACTGCTGTTGGAACAAGACGGTTTCCAGACGCGGCAGATGATCTTCCAGACGTTTCTTTCGGTCGGTATTGAAGAAGAACTCGGCATCCGCCAAACGCGGGCGCACCACCTTTTCGTTACCGGAAATAATCTGCTGCGGATCTTTGGATTCAATATTGGCAACAAAGATGAAGTTTGGCAGCAGATTGCCGCTGTTGTCATAAACCGGGAAGTACTTTTGGTCACCTTTCATGGTGTAAACCAGCGCTTCAGACGGCACAGCGAGGAATTTTTCTTCAAATTTCGCGGTCAGCACCACTGGCCATTCCACCAGCGAGGTAACTTCTTCCAGCAGGCTGTCGCTCAGATCGGCATTGCCGCCAATCTTGCGTGCGGCTTCTTCTGCATCGGCTTTGATTTTGGCTTTACGCGCATCGTAGTCGGCAACGACTTTACCGCGCTCCAGCAGAATCTGCGGATACTGTTCCGCGTTATCGATCGTAAATTCAGCTTCACCCATAAAACGGTGACCGCGAATAGTACGAGCGGAATCGATACCCAATACCTTACCGGGGATCAGTTCTTCACCCAGCAGCATCGTTACGGTGTGCACCGGACGCACAAACTGCGTTTCTTTGTCGCTCCAGCGCATCAATTTTGGAATCGGCAGCTTTGATAATGCAATGCTGACCATGCCAGCCAGCAGCGCCTGCGCCTGTTCGCCTTTCGCGTGGGCGCGATACAGCAGCCATTCGCCTTTGTCGGTAGTCAAACGTTCAGCTTGCTCAACGGTGATACCACAGCCACGCGCCCAGCCTTCTGCTGCTTTGGTCGGTTTGCCTTCAGCATCAAACGCTTGTGAAATCGCCGGACCACGTTTTTCTACTTCACGATCGGGCTGAGACGCGCTTAAGCGTGCCACTTTCAGCGCCAGACGGCGCGGCGCGGCAAACCAGCTTACGTCACCGTGTGCCAGATTGGCGGCATCCAGCTCCGCCGTGAAATTCGCGGCAAAGGATTCTGCCAGATTACGGAGAGCCTTCGGCGGCAGCTCTTCCGTGCCAATTTCCACCAGAAAAGTCTTGTCAGTCATCGCTGCCTCTTAGCTCTCTTTCTTATTACACACGTTTTTGTGACACATGGGGAAACCCAGCGCCTCACGCGAGGCATAGTAGGCTTCCGCAACCGCTTTGGTCAGGGTACGAATACGCAGAATGTAGCGCTGGCGCTCGGTAACCGAGATCGCTTTACGCGCATCCAGCAGGTTAAAGCTGTGCGCCGCTTTCAGAATGCGTTCGTAAGCCGGTAAAGGCAGCGGTTTTTCCAGAGCCAGCAGGTGCTGCGCTTCTTTCTCATATTGTTCAAAGCAGCTGAACAGGAAATCGACATCAGCGTGTTCAAAGTTGTAGGTCGACTGTTCGACTTCGTTTTGATGGAACACGTCGCCGTAGGTGGTTTTACCTAACGGGCCATCGCTCCAGACCAAATCGTACACGCTATCGACGCCCTGAATATACATCGCCAGACGTTCCAGACCGTAGGTGATCTCGCCGGTCACGGGTTTACATTCCAAACCGCCAACCTGCTGGAAGTAGGTAAACTGCGTGACTTCCATGCCGTTCAGCCAGACCTCCCAACCCAGACCCCATGCGCCCAGCGTTGGGTTTTCCCAGTTATCTTCCACGAAGCGAATATCGTGGATGGTCGGATCCATGCCCAGCTCTTTCAGAGAACCGAGATAGAGCTCCTGAATATTGTCCGGTGATGGCTTAATGACGACCTGAAACTGGTAGTAGTGCTGTAAGCGGTTAGGGTTTTCGCCATAGCGCCCATCAGTCGGGCGGCGAGAAGGCTGCACATAGGCGGCGGCCATTGGTTCTGGCCCCAGCGCCCGCAGGCAGGTCATAGGATGTGAAGTGCCTGCGCCGACTTCCATGTCCAATGGTTGAACAATGGTGCAGCCCTGGCGAGCCCAATAATCCTGTAATGTCAGGATCAGGCCCTGGAAGGTCTTGGTATCAAACTTTTGCATGTTGGATTCGCGCGCGATACAAGTGGATTTATAAGGAATGCGCCAGTATACCCTCTGACCGCAAGATATACAGCCAGAATGCGGTAACAAGTGCAAATCCCCGTTATCATCTTTTAAATTTCAGGATCAGCCTGAAAAAACGGTCTGCAACATCTTCAGGCTCAGCAACAACAGCAGTGCGGCAAAGGCCTTTTTCAGCGTTGCCACTGGCAAACGGTGCGCCAGACGAGCACCAACGGGCGCGGTGAAGAAACTGACGGCGGAAATCAAGAGAACCGCGGGCAGAGACACATAGCCGATGCTGTAATCAGGCAACCCAGTCGCCGACCAGCCGTTAATCATGTAGCCCAGCGCACCGGAAAGGGCAATCGGTAACCCAACTGCTGCGGAGGTGCCAATCGCCTGCTGAATACGGACGTTACACCACGTCAGGAACGGCACCGTGAGCGACCCACCGCCGATAGCCACCAGCGCAGAGATGCTGCCGATCGCCAATCCCGCCAGCGAAACCCCTGCCGTACCGGGCAACTGGCGCTGAGGTTTTGGCTTGATATTCAGCACCATTTGCAGCGAAACGTAGGCCATAAAGCAGGAGAAAAAGATTGCCAACGTCCGCGTCGGCAACAGCGTCGCCAGCCAGGTGGCTGTGAAGGTCCCGATCAGGATGGCAGGCGTAATCCGCACCACCACAGGCCAAAGCACCGCCTGATGCTGATGATGCGTACGCAGGCTGGAAATTGCCGTGACAACGATGGCCGCCATTGACGTTCCCAACGCCAGATGTACCAAGTGCGTATTATCTACACCCTGCGCGGCAAACAGCGCCGTCAGCACCGGCACCATAATGCCGCCGCCGCCAATGCCCAATAACCCCGCCATAAAACCGACCACCGCGCCTAATGCCAGATAGGCGGCTACCCACTCCACTGCCATTCCCTGTACCCCTGTCTCTATTTATGTTTTTCTTATGATCAATGAACAGCCTGAGCTGTCGGCAAAACATTATTCACGATTCCACGACGACTTTCCGCCCCATCCGCACACAACCTTTCATATCTGCGAGCAGGCCCGCAAAACGCTGGTTGCATATACAGCATCATGAATGCCATGATCGCACCACATTGCGGCAGACTGCCTTACAATAAACTGTGCGTCCAAACACCAACGGCGCAACCGAATCAGGAGAAAAGGATGCAACGCTGCGGCTGGGTTACACAAGACACCTTATATCAGGATTACCACGATAACGAGTGGGGGAAGCCCTGCACCGACAGCCAGAAGCTGTTTGAATTACTGTGTCTGGAGGGCCAGCAGGCGGGTCTTTCCTGGATTACTGTCCTGAAAAAACGCGAAAATTATCGCCGTTGCTTCCACCAGTTCAATCCTGAGCAGGTGGCGAAAATGACGCAGGATGACGTAGATCGGTTAGTGCAAGACAGCGGCATTATCCGCCATCGCGGGAAAATCGAGGCGATTATCACCAACGCAAAAGTGTGGGTGGCGATGGAAAGCCAGGGGGAGAGCTTCTCGCACTTCATTTGGTCTTTTGTCGAACACCAACCACGTCTCAATCACCCCACTTCGCTCGCCGAGGTTCCCGCCAAAACGGACGTTTCAGATGCCATGTCAAAAGCCCTGAAGAAACGCGGCTTCAAATTTATCGGTTCAACCATCTGTTATGCCTTCATGCAGGCGGCTGGATTGGTCAACGACCATGTCATTGACTGTTTTTGTCATCAGGAAAGCACGTCGTGATTCGCCCTTATCGCGACCGCGATCTTGCACCGTTGATGCAACTCTGGTTAAAGAGCACCATTCTGGCGCATCCGTTTATTCGTGAAGATTACTGGCGAGAAAGCGCCAGTGCGGTACGCGAGATCTATATTCCCCAGTCGCAAACCTGGGTTTATGAGGAGCAAGGAAACCTTATTGGCTTTATCAGCGTACTAGAGGCACGGTTTATCGGCGCGCTGTTTGTGGAACAAACCTATTATGGAAAGCAGATTGGCACCGCGCTGATCCAGCATGTTCAGGCGCTATATCCCTTACTCAGTCTGGAAGTGTATCAACGGAATACACGCGCTTGTCGGTTCTACCATAAGCAGGGATTTGTCGTCGTTGAGGAAAATATCAATCAGGAGACGCAAGCTACGGCGCTGATCATGCAGTGGACATATCCAGAACGATCGTACTAAGGCGCCAGCGGTCATACACAAATCGTGCAAATCCCCCATTAATCGCGGTTAACCTTGGGCAGATGCGGTGGCGGTATCGCTTGCAGTCTCTCGCCAGCTACGCGATTATTCGATGAGCGATTTCTACGTTAACGTCCTTAATCTGCTGGAGTTTGTGATGAAACCTAGCGTTATCCTGTATAAAACCATTGCTGACGACCTACGTGCTCGTTTAGATCAACACTTCACCGTCACTGAACTTGACGCTTTTCCCTCACTCGACCATCCGGCTCTGGCAACAGCAGAAGGCATCATCGGTTCCGGCGGTAAAGTCGATAACGATTTCCTGCAACACGCACCGCGTTTACGCGCGGCTTCCACCATTTCTGTCGGTTACGACACCTTCAACGTCGACGCGTTGAATGAAAAAGGGGTCATTCTCATGCACACCCCGACCGTGCTGACGGAAACCGTGGCGGACACGGTTCTGGCACTGATGCTCGCCAGCGCACGCCGGGTCGTGGAAGTGGCTGAGCGAGTCAAAGCGGGAGAGTGGAAAGGGGGGGTCGGCAGCGACTGGTTCGGCACCGACGTTCACCATAAAACCATCGGCATTCTGGGAATGGGGCGCATCGGTTTGGCCGTCGCGCAGCGCGCTCACTTTGGTTTCAGCATGCCGGTGCTCTACAACGCCCGTCGCCATCACGCTGAAGCGGAGCAGCGCTTTAGTGCCCGCCACTGCGATCTCGATACGCTATTGGCTGAGTCTGATTTCCTGTGTATCACGCTGCCGCTCACGGCAGAAACGCACCACCTTATTGGCCGCGAACAACTGGCAAAAATGAAACCCAGCGCCATTTTAATTAATATTGGTCGTGGTGCCGTTGTGGATGAAGAAGCGCTGACGGAAGCCTTGGTGAAAGGAACGATCCAGGGCGCGGGTCTGGATGTTTTTGTCAAAGAACCGCTGCCTGTCGATTCTCCGCTGCTGGATTTACCTAACGTGGTAGCGCTGCCGCACATCGGTTCAGCCACGCACGAAACCCGTTACGGCATGGCCGCCTGCGCCGTCGACAACCTGATTGCCGCCCTAAGCGGTCAGATAAAAGAAAACTGCGTGAACCCGCAGGTTTTGAAATAACCCTCCGTCAACCTGAGCGCTGCGACGACATTTTCGCAGCGCTGCGACCTGCTATGTAATAAATACACCATCACACGCGAAATACCGCTATCTCCCGAAAAAAAAACACTTTTTCCTACCTCAAAACTGGATAACCAATGCCGGTTTTGTTCTTTGCTGTTTTCTACTGCCTATGGAAGTATCGGCTGTAACGAGCGGTTAACGTCTTCTGCTGTATTCCCCGTTTCAGGACGTAATCGATACGCATATTCACCTGATAAAAAACAAATTAATAAAAACCATCACCTGTAGGGAAAACCATCGTGGCGACTTTTTTGCATCCTCATCAGAAACTCACTATTTTTGCCTCTCTGTTCCTTCTGGGCGGTGCGCTGAGCGCACAGGCAGCGAACGACGCGCCGAAAATCGGCGGTACGCTGGTTTATCTGGAACAGCAGGCACACACTAATCTCTATACGCCCGCGGGCGGTTTTTACCCGAACGGCGGCATTCTCAACCAGATCACCGATAAGCTGACATACCAGAACCCGGAAACACTGGAGATCGAACCGTGGATTGCCGAATCCTGGACCACCAACGCGGATAACACCGAATACACCTTCAAGATCCGCCCCGGTATCAGCTTCTCTGACGGCACCCCGCTAGACGCCAACGCGGTGGCGAAAAACCTTGATACTTATGGCTTAGGAAACACCGCCCTCAACCTACCGGTTTCGGAAGTCATTAACAATTACCTGCGCAGTGAAGTCATCGATCCGCTGACGGTGAAATTTTATTTTAAGAAGCCCTCACCGGGTTTTTTACAAGGCACCTCGGCTATCGGTTCCGGCTTGGTTTCTCTCAGCACACTGGAACGTAACTTCAATCAGTTAGGTAATGCCAAAAACATTATTGGCTCCGGCCCATTCGTGGTCAGCAGTGAGAAGCTGGGACGTGAACTGAAACTGACTGCCCGTAAGGATTACAACTGGGCTCCCGTTAAATCGACGCATCAGGGACGTGCCTATCTGGACGGCATTACCTATCTGGTCACCCCAGAAGACAGCGTGCGTATTGGTGCGCTGGTATCAGGTCAGGCGGACTTCATTCGTCAGATCCAAGCCTATGATGAAAAACGGGTACAAAGTCAGAGCTTCAATCTTTATGCCCCACCCACGCGCGGCGTCAATAACAGCGTGGTTTTCCGTCCAGATAACCCGCTGGTAGCGGATATCCGAGTACGTAAAGCGCTGCTGCACGCCACGAACACCAAAGAGATCATCGCTACGCTGTTCTCTGACAACTACCCACAGGCCACGTCCCCGCTGGCGAAAACTGCCGCAGGCTATGTCGATCTCTCCAGCAAGCTCACGTTCGATCCCGCACAGGCTAACAAGTTGTTAGATGAAGCAGGGTGGAAAACCGGCTCGCAGGGACTCCGGCAGAAAGACGGCAAAACGTTGGAATTGACCGCCTATGAATCCCTGCCACAGCCGCAGAACAAAGAAACCTTACAGTTGGTTTCGCAACAGTGGGCAAAAGTTGGCGTGAAGCTGAATGTGTTAGCGGGCGACGCGGGTAGTAAAACCGTGGATAGCCTCGATCCACTGAAAACGGGTGTTTCCCCGGCGATGGTAGGTCGTGCCGACCCGGATGTGTTGAAAAGCCAGTATTACCCGACGGTACGTAACGTCCTGCTGCAAAAAGGTGGTTCCAGCAAAAAAGTGAAGGACTTTGTTGATCCCCATCTGAATACGCTGCTGGATGGCATTGCCGCTGAAACCGACCGCAGCAAACGACTGGCGCTGGTGGGAGAAGTGCAAACCTATCTGATCGATCAGGCTTACGTCATCCCCATCTTTGAAGAACCACAGGTATTTGCGGGTGCCCCCACCACAAAAGGCATCGCATTTGAAGCCGTGGGCCGCCCCAGCTTTTACAACACCTGGCTGGATAAGTAACACAGCAGAAAAGGGAGGAGATCATCATGAATCGATATCTGGCACTGCGATCCCGATGCGCTATTGGCTGAATCTGATTTCCTCTGCATCACGTTGCCGCTCACGGCGGAAACCCACCATTAACCTTAGCACTGCGACTACACTCTCGCAGTGCTACCGCCATGCGCTAAATAAACCCACCATTACACGCGAAATACGGCTATCTCCCGCAAAAAACTACGATTTACCCTACCTAAAAACTGGATAACCAATGCCGGTTTTGTTCTTTGCTGTTTCCTACTGCCTATGGAAGTATCGACGATAACAAGCGGTTAACGTTTCCTGTTTTACTCCTCCATTTCAGGTCGTAACCGATGCACACATTCACTTGATAAAACATAACGTTAATAAAAAACATTACCTGTAGGAACAACCATCGTGGCAACTTTTTTACATCCTCATCAGAAACGCACTATTTTTGCCTCTCTGCTCTTTCTGGGCGGTGCGCTGAGCGCACAAGCAGCAAACGACACGCCAAAAATCGGCGGTACGCTGGTTTATCTGGAACAGCAAGCACACACTAATCTCTACACGCCCGCGGGCGGTTTTTACCCGAACGGCGGCATTCTCAACCAGATCACCGATAAGCTGACGTACCAGAACCCGGAAACACTGGAGATCGAACCGTGGATTGCCGAATCCTGGACCGTTAACGCGGATAACACCGAATACACGTTCAAGATCCGCCCCGGTATTACCTTCTCTGACGGCACGCCGCTGGATGCCAACGCGGTAGCAAAAAATTTTGATACCTACGGTTTAGGGAATAAGGCGCTCAACCAGCCAGTTTCAGAGGTGATCAATAACTACTTGCGCAGTGAAGCCATCGATCCGCTCACCGTGAAGTTTTACTTTAAGAAACCGTCCCCAGGCTTTTTACAAGGCACCTCAGCCATCGGCTCCGGTCTGGTTTCCCTCCGTACGCTTGAGCTCAATTTCAACCAGTTAGGTAATGCGAAGAATATTATCGGCTCCGGCCCGTTTGTGGTGAGCAGCGAGAAACTGGGACGGGAGCTGAAGCTGACCGTGCGTAAAGATTACAACTGGGCTCCGGTTAAATCGACGCATCAGGGGCGCGCCTATCTGGACGGCATTACCTATCTGGTCACCCCAGAAGACAGTGTACGCATCGGTGCATTGGTATCGGGTCAGGCAGATTTTATTCGTCAAATTCAGGCCTATGATGAAAAACGAGTACAGAATCAGGGCTTCAATCTTTATGCACCGTCGACGCGCAGCCTCAATAACAGTGTAGTTTTCCGCCCGGATAACCCACTGGTCGCCGATATCCATGTTCGTAAAGCGCTGCTGCACGCCACCAACGCCAAAGAGATCGTGAATACGCTGTTCTCTGCCAACTACCCGCTAGCCACGTCACCACTGGCTAAGACTGCGGCTGGCCATGTCGATCTTTCCAGCAAGCTAACCTTCGATCCCGTACAGGCCAACAAACTGTTAGATGAAGCGGGCTGGAAAACCGGCTCGCAGGGACTCCGGCAAAAAGACGGCAAAACGCTGGAACTGACCGCCTATGAATCGATACAACATCCACAGAGCAAAGAAACGCTGCAACTGGTTGCTCAACAGTGGGCAAAAGTCGGCGTGAAGCTGAATGTGTTGGCAGGCGATGCGGGCAGCAAAACCGTGGATAGCCTCGATCCGCTGAAAACTGGCGTGGCTCCAGCGATGGTAGGCCGTGCCGACCCGGATGTGCTGAAAAGCCAGTATTACCCGACGATACGTAACGTCCTGCTGCAAAAAGGCGGCTCCAGCAACAAAGTAAATACCTTTGTGGATTCGCACCTGAATACGCTGCTGGATGGCATCGCCACAGAAACCGACCGCAGCAAGCGGCTGGCGCTGGTTGGGGAAGTGCAGAACTATCTAACCGATCAAGCCTATGTTATTCCCATCTTTGAGGAGCCACAGGTATTTGCAGGTGCATCCACCACCAAAGGCATCGCGTTTGAAGCCGTGGGGCGCCCCAGCTTTTACAACACCTGGCTGAATAAGTAATACCGAAGAAAGAGGGAAGAGATCATCATGAATCGATATCTGGCACTGCGCATCGGTCAGGCACTGCTCGTACTTTGGGCGGCATTTACTTTGTCTTTTATCCTGCTTCAGGCGATGCCGGGTGATGCCATCCTGATCAAATTTCAAAACCCGGATCTCGGCCTAAGCGCCGAGCAAATCGCACAACTGCGGCTATCCTACGGTACCGATACGCCAGTATTCACACAGTATTTACACGCGATAGCTCAGATACTACGTGGCGATCTTGGCCTCTCGATTCAGGCTGGCGTACCCGTCACCGAGCTTATCGCCGCGAATCTGCCGCCCACGCTGCTACTCGCGGTACTGGGCTTCATCGCCGCGGGGCTGTTGGCGTTCACTCTCGCCTTCTTATCAACGCTAACCCCGTTTCAGTGGCTGCGAACCGCGCTGCAATCGCTGCCGTCGCTGTTTATTTCCGTGCCGACCTTCTGGCTGGGCATCGTGCTGATTCAGATCTTCTCTTTCCGTCTGGGACTGATTCCGGTGATTAACCCCGGCGAATGGGAAGGACTGATTTTGCCAGTTCTCACGCTGGCGCTGCCGATCTCGGCTCCGCTGGCTCAGGTACTGATGCGTAGCATCGATCAAGTGCAAACCCAGCCGTTTGTTGCCGTTGCCCGCGCCAAAGGTGCCAGCCGTAGCGGTGTGCTCTGGCGGCACATCGCCCGTAACGCCATGTTGCCCACACTGACCATCGCTGGTTTGCTACTGGGTGAGTTGATTGCGGGCGCACTGATTACCGAAACTGTATTTGGCCGCAACGGGCTCGGCCAGCTAACGCAGGAAGCCGTGAACTATCAGGACAGCAGCGTGCTACAGGCCATTGTGTTGATTTCTGCCGCCGCTTTTGTCGTCGTCAATCTGGCCGTCGACCTACTCTATCCCCTTCTTGATCCGCGCCTGAAAATAACGCCAGGAGCCACGCTATGACTACCG